>VEQJ01000281.1 GCA_018883285.1 Alphaproteobacteria bacterium | reverse complement strand
GTGTCGGAGCGGAGCACCGCAACGTCCGTAGCTGGATAGACCTCGGGCCGCTGTCGTTCCAGCCCGGCGAGCTGGCCAAGCTGGCGCTAATCCTGTACTTCGAACGCTGGCTAGCCAGCCGCAGCAAGCCCCAGGTGGCAGACTGGTGGGGCGGGGCAAGATGGGTCGGCATGGGGCAACCTTCTTAAGCAGGAAAAACGACATAACGCCCTTATCGGTTTAAGCCACCCCGCGGCCAATCGCAAGCGGTTGCAACACCATGGGCGTGGCACAACAGTAACGACAGCATGCTCTAGCCCCATGGCAGTGCGCCTGATAAAACAGTTAAGACTTTGCCCGTGCACTCACCTCTATTGCCCCGTTGTTATGCCGCAACCACACCCAACCGATTCGCCCATGCCTAAGCTGTTAATTGTTGGCTTCGGCTACAGCGCTGGCTTTTTGGCGAAGGAATTGCGGCCGCAGGGCTGGCAGCTGGTTGGCACCCGCCGCAGCCCGTCCACCCCAAGCCACCACCTGTTGGGGTCGGATGATTCGTATGATAGCGTACCTATTCTGGCCTATTCGGCTGGCAATCATGCCATCCCACCCGCGCTGCTGGATCAATTGCCAACGGTTAGCCACCTGCTGATTACGGTGCCGCCAACCGCCGATGGTTGCCTGGTTGCGCGGGATTTTGCCAGCCTGCCCCCCCAATCGCTGCCCGCCTTGCGCTGGATCGGCTATTGCTCCGCCACCAATGTTTATGGCGATCATGGCGGCGCTTGGGTGAATGAAGACAGCCCTTGCAAGGCTAAACCGGGCAGTCGGGGGGGCAACCGCCTGCTGGCGGAGCAGCAGTGGCAGCAGTTGGCGGCCGATAAAGGCTGGCCAGCGCCGATTGTCTTTCGCCTGGCGGGCATCTATGGCCCAGGGCGCAGCGCGCTGGATCGGGTGGCGCAGGCTGTCAGCTCTAAGGACGATGGTCAGCTGGTTTCAGCGTCAGCAGGTGGCCTTCCCCCCATGTCCGACAATCTGCCGCCGATTGGCTCAAACGCCATGGTATCGCGGATTCATGTGGTGGATATTGCGCGCCTGATTGCCGCCAGCATGATGCAGCAGGCCTCGGCCAAGCCTGCCCACCCGCGTTCGGCTTCCCTGAATGACCAAGCCATCATCTACAATCTGGCCGACAGCCTACCCGCCCCAACCGATGCGGTGCTGGCCTATGCCGCCAGCCTGCTGGGACTGCCCGCCCCAACCAACCCACCCGATCGCCCAAAGGAAAGCACGACCGCGGCGGTGGAATCGAAAAAAGTCGATGCACAGCGCATCTTGCAAGCGTTACACGCTACGCTATGCTATCCCAGTTATCGTGAGGGGTTGCAGGCGATTGCCGCCCAAACGCTCTCTGCACCCAACTCTCTGCCCAAACCATGATGGATGACCCCGCCCCGATGCCCCCAATCCCTTCTCCCCCCTCTTTGTCTTAAGGGCTAAATAATGAGCTTTCGGATATTGCAAGTTCTGCCCCGATTGGACAGCAGTGGCGGCGGCGTTCAACGCGGCACGCTGGATCTGGCGGGTGCCCTGGTTAAGGCGGGCTGGCAATCGATGGTGGCCTCGGCGGGGGGGGATCATGTGCCCGGCCTGGTGCGGGGGGGCAGCCAGCATTTCACCCTGCCGTTGGCCAGCAAGAATCCCTGGCGGATGTGGCGCAACGCCGCCGCCCTGGCACGCTTAATCCGTCAACAGGATATCTCGCTGGTGCATGCACGCAGCCGCGCCCCCGCCTGGAGCGCCTATTGGGCTTGTCGTCGCACGGGCGTGCCGCTGGTCACCACCTTTCACGGCTCCTATAACCATCAAAATCGGCTAAAGCGTCGCTATAACGCGGTGATGACCTTTGGCCAGCGGGTGATTGCGATTTCGGGCTATATCCGCGACCATATTCAGCAAATTTACGGCACCAACCCCGCCAAAATTCGGGTGATTCAGCGTGGGGTCAATCTGGATCAATTCGATCCCGCCAAGGTGGCGGCGGGGCGGATGGTGCAGCTGGCTAAGGATTGGCGGTTGCCCGATGGGGCGCACGTCATCATGCTGCCTGGCCGATTGAC
>VEQJ01000280.1 GCA_018883285.1 Alphaproteobacteria bacterium | reverse complement strand
GGCCAGGGTGATGGCGCGCACGCTGAACACCCCACCGATGACCGAGGTTAGATAAATTCCATCGGTGCCAAACAGCCGCACGATCAGGGTGACAACAATCAGCGATAGCGAAATCACCAACGCAAAGGTCGCGGTTCGCTTCAGAGTCAGGGGGTTATCCAAATTCAGGTTGATGGTTTTGGCCTGGCGTGTGGAGCCATTTTTGCGCAGGGTTAACAAGCCAACGGCGATAATAAGCCCCAGCAGGCAGGGGGCAATCAGAATCATGCTAAGCTTGGTGGAGGCTATCGGCGCGATGGTGTGCAGGGTGATCAGCTGCATCAACATCGATGCGACCTCGGCCAACACAATGCTGCTGACCACCAGGCGGCCAGGGCTGTGGGTTTTGCGGGTACGGGCAGCCAGATTAAGGGTGGTGGTGGTGGCGGAGACCAAGCCGCCGAACAGCCCGACCAGGATGATGCCCGATCCACCGCCCAGGGCGCGCCCCGCAATATAGGCGCCGAACTCAACCCCCGAAATCAGCACAAACAGCACCCAAATTTTGGTGGGGTTAATCAATGACCAGGGATCGATATAGTGATTGGGCAACAGCGGCAGAATCACAAAGGCAATCACCAAAAAGACCAGGGCGGCCGACATTTCCTTTTCGCTGATACCGGTATGGGCAAAGCTGTGCACCCGTTCCTTAGCGGCCAGCAGTACCAGCAGCATGATGGCCAGAATAATCGCCAGTTGCCCATCGTGATAGGCCAAATAACCCAAGACATAGGTGGTTAGGGCGGCGGTCTCGCTGGTCAAGCCTGCCTGCAGAAATTTGGTGGCCACGCATTTGCGCACATAGCCGGCGGTGATCACGATCACGACAAAGGATCCCACCATCGCCTGGATAAAGGTGGTGCCAATATGGGCGGTCAACGCGCCCAACAGGGTGATGATGGTGATGGTGCGCACCCCAAAGGATGAATTGGTGCCATCCTTTGATTTGGTGCGTTCCCGCTCAATCCCAATGACGATACCAATGGCCAGCGCGACCAAAAAAGGCTTTAAAATTTCTATCATAATATCAATTCCTTCCACGCCAACACAGGGTGGAAAATTTTTCTTAGCAGCGCGATGGGCAACCAACCCCAAGATTGGGGGGTGGGTTGCTATCTAGCCATGATGCCGCGCAAATGGCAACAGGGGGTGCCGTAATTTTCAGGCTAAAGGCTAATGGTTAACAAATCGCCCCATACAGGGGGAATGGGGAATGACTATAACGCACCCCTTGCCTTATTGGGTTAGTTCCTTAGATTAGCGGTTATGGAAAAACCTGCCCACATGCCGCTGTCCCGTATTCGCAACTTTGCCATCATCGCCCACATCGATCATGGCAAATCGACGCTGGCCGACCGTCTGATTCAAAACTGTGGCGGGCTGGAACTGCGCGAAATGAAGGAGCAGGTGTTAGATTCGTTGGAAATTGAGCGGGAACGCGGCATTACCATTAAGGCGCAGACCGCCCGCTTGGCCTATAAGGCGCAAGATGGCTTGGTTTACCAACTGAATCTTATCGACACCCCCGGCCATGTTGATTTTTCTTATGAGGTCAGCCGCGCCCTGGCCGCCTGCGAAGGATCGCTGCTGGTGGTTGATGCGGCGCAGGGGGTTGAGGCGCAAACGCTGGCCAATGTTTATAAGGCGTTGGATCAGAATCATGAGATTGTGCCGGTCATCAATAAGGTCGATTTGCCCTCAGCCGATGTGCCGCGGGTGCAACAGCAGATTGAGGATGTTATCGGCCTGGATGCCCATGACGCCGTGCTGATTTCCGCCAAAACGGGGTTGGGGATTGATGCGGTGTTGGAGGCCTTGGTTACCCGCCTGCCGCCCCCTGTTGGCGACGAAAACGCGCCGTTGCAGGCGTTGGTCATCGACAGCTGGTATGATGCCTATGTCGGGGTGGTCGCCCTGGTACGGGTGAAGCAGGGGGTGCTGCGTAAGGGGCAAAAGCTGCGCTTTATGGGCAGCGGCGCGGTGCAGATTGCCGATGATATTGGCTTTTTCACCCCCAAATCGGTGTCCACCGGGGTGCTGTACCCTGGCGAGGTTGGTTTTGTT
>VEQJ01000279.1 GCA_018883285.1 Alphaproteobacteria bacterium | reverse complement strand
GGCCAGCGTGGTGGAGCCAAAAGCAAGGGCAGCGGGCAAAACCGCCGCCAAGCCGGTGGTAAGCCTGGTTGAAAAAGCCGATGTTGCCGAAGCCGCTAAAGCGGAAACGCCCAAGGCTGAGGTGGCAAACGCACCATTCGATGCTGGCGAAAAAATTGAGGAAGTGTTGGTGACCAGCGGTGAAAAGCGCGAACGGCGCGGTTGGTGGCAACGGCTGATTGAAAATCCCTAAAAGGAAATGGGGCGGCTAACCATGCCGCCCTAACTCCCGCGCCCCCTAGTTAATCTCCTCAACCGCGCCAATGGGCAAGTTGTCGAGGCTGTAAGAGCCATAGTGGGTGCGGATCAGGCGGTTAACCGCCAGGCCACAGGCGGCCAGCAGGCGTCGAACCTCACGATTTTTGCCCTCGGTCAGGGTGATTTGCAGCCAGTGGTTGCCTATCCCCCCCTGTTGCCAACCTGGCGCGCCCCGCAACACCTCCACCATCGCGGGCGCATAGGCGATGCCGTCAACCACCGCCCCCCGTTCCAGCTCGGCCAGGGCGGCCATATCCAACAGGCCAAAGGCACGCACCCGATACACACGGCGATAGCCGCTGTCGGGATGTTCCAAATGCCGCGCCAACCCGCCATCGTTGGTCAACAGCAACAACCCCTCACTGTTCAGATCCAGGCGGCCAACGGTAATAAGGTTGGCCATGGCGGGCGGCAGCTGATCATAAATAGTCGGGCGCCCCTCAGGATCCTGGCGGGTGACCAGCAAGCCTAAGGGCTTGTGATAACGCCACAGGCGGGTGGATTCCGCCGCCTGTACCGGGCGACCATCGACGATGATGCTATCCTGCGCCGTGACCAGGGTGGCGGGGGTGGTCAGCCGCTGCCCATTCAGCTCCACCCGCCCCTCCGCAATCCAACGCTCAATCTCACGGCGCGAAGCCACGCCCGCCCGCGCCAGAAATTTGGCGATACGCTGCGGCGCGTCAATGGCGGCGGATGGGGGATTAGGCGGATTCAGCGCACGCCCTCACAAATCCTTGGATAATCGCCTTATCACTGGGGGTAATAGCAAATTCGGGATGCCACTGTACCCCCAGGCAAAAGCGGTAATCGGGATGTTCCACCCCCTCAATCACCCCGTCGGGGGCAATGGCGTTGACGATCAATCCGCCCGCCACCCGCTGTACGGCCTGATGATGGTGGCTGTTCACCTGCAGCTGGTTGCACCCCACCAATCGGTGCAGCAGTGTGTTGGGGACAATATCGACGCTGTGCGCCGACAAATGCCGCTCCGACTGTTTATGGGTCAGGGCGTTGGGGACCTCATCGGGGATATGCTGAATCAGGCTGCCGCCCTTAAACATCACGGCCAACAGCTGTTCGCCCGCGCAAATGCCCAACACGGGTTTGTTCTGCCGCAACACCGCCTCCGTCAGCGCCCATTCAAACTCGGTGCGCAGCGGTTTGGTGATCACGCTGCTGTGCTGCTCGCCCTGCCCATACAGCGCAGGCGGAATGTCAAAATCGCCGCCCGTTACCACCAACCCGTCAATCATGTCGGCGTAGCGTTGCACCTGGCTGGGCAGGTGGGGCAGCATCAGGGGGACACCCCCCGCCCGCGCCAGGCTGCCCGCGTAATTGGTGCGCAGGGCATAGTAGGGATAGGCGGAAAAGGCACCGGGCAAGGGCGCGGCTTGGCCTAACAGATCCTCAAAATCCGCGGTCAGGGCGATCAGCGGTTGTCGGTTCATGGAAAAACGACTTTCAGAGGGGGGAGCGATGGATAAAGGTTGATAGGGTTGGATTTTCACCGATTCCCCCCCGCCCGACAAGTGGGTTGTTTTCCCACTTCAATTTCTGAAGGCTGATGGTGGGATGGGATTAGGGCGGGGCGGGTTCAAGAAAAGCTGCGGCAAGGTTATGAAAGACGGGGGAGTTGCAAAACGCAAATCAGGATGAGGTGACGCAGGAAAAAGCCTTGTCACTCCCGCGCAGGCGGGAGGGTGGATTCACATTTGAAGTGCAACAGGTGATTATAGAAGACTTCAGCGGGGGTTTTGTAGTCAAGGCATTTTCTGGGGATATGATTGATTCTATGGGCTAACAG
>VEQJ01000278.1 GCA_018883285.1 Alphaproteobacteria bacterium | reverse complement strand
GCCTTACAAGGCACATGATTGTTTTTTCTACATGAGCAGAATTTTTTACGAAAACGTATGGAGATGTGAAGCAGAAAAACATCTGGAGCATGATCGATACAATCCAAAAACTTTAGAGAATTGCTTTATGAATGACAAAATCGGAAGTCTTGGGTATATAAAGGTTATTGATCCATTAGCCTTTTCTGATTGTGCTTTATCTGTAAAAAACTTTGTCTTAATAGAATGCATTGAAAAACATTTTGCAAAGTCCAATGTTTCGGGCGTAATCTCAGTTTGTTGAGGCGGATCTTTCGGGGGCAACGGCAGCTTTAACGCCTGCTCCTTAGAAAGTGTGCCATAGGCGGGATGGTCAAAACTGGTGATCTGAACGATGACCTCAGCTGGCGGCGTATCTAATGCTTCCTGCATCATACCCAGTTCGTTACGCGTCGCCTTTCCTGCAATCTGGGTGTAGTTGTTCTGCGTTTCTGCTGTCAGTGGGAAATTGTCCGCGCCAACAAGCTGGAATTTCGCGAAATACGAAATCGTTTCAGGGCAAACATTGTTCACAACTGCAACGATTTTTAGGGTTGATTTGTCGTATTTGGCATTGATATCACCAATGCTTAAGCAGTTTTTGATGTCTCGGCGCACATCATTTTGATTTTGAGCAACCTTTCCATTTATTAATTCTTCAAGTCTATCTGGGCCTTCAACAGGCTTCCAAGTTTTTGCACCCATGGCATCTATCTCTTGCTGAACCTGATCGGGTGTTTTAGACGCGGATCCTGACAAGTCGAGTTGGATCATTCTGAGTTCGCCAGGCTTCCAGTTTTCAAAACCCTTGGCGGACGGTTTGTTTTGAAGGGGTTCAGATGGCTTAGGCGGCGAAGCTGTAAGATCACCTGCTCTAGCCACCAACAGCGGCATCGGTGCCAAAACAGCCAATAACATAAAAATTTTAAGAAATATTTTCATCGCAGCTGCACCCTAAAAAGCGAGAAATTTAAAAGTTTATTAGCATTATTGCTTGTGGTGCGCAAGAGTGATCTGAATTTGGACACCTGGACAACAAGACTATGAAAAAGGCGTGCGTAGAAAATCGTAATAAAATATTTGTGATTTAACTATAGATTAAAAAAGGGCAGAACAAATTTTTGTATTAGGGGGGGGCAATGCAAACAGACAATCACGACACCGTAAAGGAAAAGACTGGCAATGTGATGGAATGCGCGCTGGTCGCCATGCTGATTGCCGTATCGATTGTTGGCGGGTTAAAAACGCTGGGCACCGATGTGGATACGCTGTTTAAGGCGCCACCCCTCTCCACTATATCCATTCTTCCTTCCCACCCCTCCTCCAGCCCCCTATGTACTGAACCTTACAACCAGCAATAGGGGCTTGAGCTTGCCAACGGCTTTGGCTAAAGTGCAGCGCTGATTTGCGGCGGCGTAGCTCAGTGGTAGAGCAGTGGACTCATAAGCCATTGGTCATAGGTTCAAATCCTATCGCCGCCACCACTTTTCTTATGCCACGCCAGCTAACGGCATCAACAATCTGATTGTGAAAACCGTGCGTCAGCTGAACGCCACCGCTACCGCGAGCCGACTCCCCCGCAGGGGTGGAGTGTAGGCCTGTATTCCCCCTCCAATTTTTAGAGGTGGGGTCAGGGTAAAAAAAGACAGACGTGGGCGGGGGGAGAAAAAGACAGGGGCGGGGTCACAAATGGCTGAAAAACGGCTTCACTGTATCCACGTCACCGTGTCATCCTAGCCCTTGTGGCTAGGATCTCTAACCCTAACCGTCTTAAAGGCGGCAACAGCCTATGGAGATCCTACCCATAAAGGGTAGGATGACAGCAGTGAAGCGGTAATAGGCGGGTGCAAAAAACAAGCTAGTGCTCATCCCCCATCGAATCGCTACCGCGAGCCGACTCCCCCGCAGGGGTGGAGTGTAGGCCTGTATTCCCCCTCCCATTTTTAGAGGTGAGGTCAGGGTAAAAAAGACAGACGTGGGCGGGAGGAGAAAAAGATAGGGGAAGGGATTACCCAAATCGTTCTGTTCGTCATTGCGATCATTTTGGATATCACTGTGATACTCTCTGTTATAGGCATACCCCTGATGGTAGGGGTC
>VEQJ01000277.1 GCA_018883285.1 Alphaproteobacteria bacterium | reverse complement strand
ACAGCACGCTAAGCTCTGCCAGTGGTAGGATACCATCAATCAACCAGGATCCATCCTCCCGCTGCACCGCCGACGGGCTGTTATCGGCGTCCAGAGACGGTAAATCGCCCACCAAGGCCTCAACCAAGTCGGTCGCCGTCACCAACCCCTGGATATCGCCATATTCATCAACGACCAGCGCCATCGCCGCCTGATGTTATCTATTTTTATGGAATGTTAATAGTTACTTTTTGCAAGATTTTGTCTGTGAACTCGTCACACGGGGTTGGTTGAAAGGCACGTCTCTTGCAGGTCGCGGTTTGAGCTTAGGCCTGGGTTGTGAGGGGGCAGCAGCAGCCCTACCCAGCCTGCAACCGCGCCAAGGCCTGGTCGCGGCCGATAAAACGCAGCAGGACGGGCAGTTCGGGGCCGTGGCTTTGCCCGGTCAGGGCGATTCGCAGCGGCATAAACAGCGACCGCCCCTTTTTGCCGGTGGCCGCCGTAATCGCCTGCATCCACCCCTGCCATGCTGCCGCTTCCCAGGGTGCGTCGGGCATGGTGGTGGCCGCCGCCTGCAACAGGGTATGGGATTCATCGCCGCCGCCCGAATCGTCACCCGCAAAAGGCGGCAGGGGTTGATGACAGATCCGCCACCAATCGCCAACCTCACCAACCTTGGTCAAATTGCCCTGCACCGCTGCCCAAAACTCTGGCGTCACCGCCGCCAGATCCAGGGCTTGCAGGCGGGGTTGCACCAGCGCAAAGGGCAGTTGGTGCACGGTTTTGGCGCTCAGCTCCCACAACTCCTCCTCACTGAATTTGGGGGCGGCGCGGCTATAGGCATTGGTATCAAAACGGGCAGCCAGCTCGACCAGGCTGCTAACCGGCTCCACCGGGATGCCCGTGCCCAGATGCATCAGATAGGTGGAAACCGCCAACGGCTCCACCTCCGCCGCCCTTAAATCGCGCAGGCTAAGGCTTTCCAGCCGTTTCGACAATTTGCCGCCGCCCGCATCCATAATCATGGAGAAATGGCCGAATTGCGGGCAGGGTGCATCGCTTAACGCCGCAAAAATTTGGGTTTGCACGGCGGTGTTGCTGACATGATCCTCACCACGAAAGACATGGGTAATCTGTTCATCCAGATCATCAACCACGCTGCAAAAGTTAAACAGCGGGCGGCCATCGGCACGCACCAGCACGGGATCGCTCAAATGGGCGGGGTCAAACTGTACCGCGCCGCGCAGCAGGTCTTGCCACACAATCGGCTCAGGCGACAGCTTAAAGCGCCAGTGCGGTTGCCGCCCCTCTGCCTCCAACCCTGCCCGCTCCGCCGCCGTTAACGCCAGGGCGGCGCGATCGTAAATCGGCGGCTTGCTTTGGTTTAACAGCACTTTACGCTTTAACGCCAACTCCTCAGCGGTCTCATAACAGGGGTACAGCCGACCCGCGCTGACCAATTGCGCCATCGCCTGTTGATAGCGATCCAACCGATCCGACTGGCGAAAGCGGCGTTGCCATTGATAGCCCAACCAGCGCAAATCCTCCTCAATCCCCTCAACATACTTTTCTTGCGACCGTTCCTCATCGGTGTCGTCAATGCGCAGGATAAAGGTTCCCCCCTGCTTCGCGGCCAACAAATAGTTGTACAGGGCGGCGCGCAGATTGCCGACATGCAGATAGCCCGTCGGGCTAGGGGCGAAACGAACAATCACGCTCATGGCACAAAACATCAATCAGGCTGGGGGTGGCGGTTCGATCCCATGGTGATCCAACCAACGCTTTTGGGGTCAAACTTTATGGTACTTGGCCGCTGATAGCAAGCCTTGGTGGGCAAGAGTTGATGGGCAGGGCGGGGGCGGAGAACGGTTTTTGGAACCTACACTCCCCGAAAGGTAACGACCAGCACGTCGCGTAGGCGGGCTGGGTGGGGTCGATGGGCGTGACGGGGGTAACGCCTTTTTAGGATGCATTTCCGTTTGTCATTAGACAACAATACCCAATCAGTTAGCTCCCAATTTTAAACAGTGTAGTCACGAGATAAAAAGCATGTTATAAGTTTCCTGTTGTGTTATTTTTAAGCAGGAGTTTTTGTTATGGATAAGATGCCGATTCACCATCGCCATGATTTATCGGACAAGGTTTGG
>VEQJ01000276.1 GCA_018883285.1 Alphaproteobacteria bacterium | reverse complement strand
TGGAGGAGGCGTTGCTGCTGCCCGCCAGCGAGGTCAGCCTGAACGAGGCGACCATCCGCCGATTTCGCGATAACTACCGCGCGACCTTTGGCGCGGCCGCCCTGCATGACCCGCTGTATCTGGCGATTGCTGAAGGGCGACGGTTCAGCGGCGCCGAACACTGGTTGCCGCTGTTTTACGATCAGCTGGCCAGCCCGCTGAGCTATTTGGGCGCAAACACCCGCGTGCTGATGGAGGAGGAGGTGGCGCCGCGCAGCCAGGCGTTTTTGCAAAGCGTGCAGGAATATGCCGCCGCCCGTCGGCAGCATGCCCGCACCGGTGACACCCCCTATCGCCCGCTGGCGGAGGGGTTGTTGTACCTAAAGGCGGTGGAGTGGCAACAGGCCTTAGCCGCCTATCCCGTCGGGCAATGGCTGGCGCGGGAACGCCTGCCCACCCATTTGCCCACCCATTTGCCAGGCCTGGCGGAGCAGCCACATTGGTCAGCGGGCGGCGAACAAGGCTTTAACTTCGTGACCATCCGCCAGGATGCATCGCAAAACCTGCTGGCCAAGGTGGTGGACTATATCCAGGCCGAATGGGCGGCGGGGCAGGCCGTCATCCTGACCTGTTATTCTGAGGGCAGCAGCCAACGGCTAGGCCAATTGTTGCGGGAGGCGGGCTTAACCAACCTGCGCCCCGCGCCAACCTGGCCAGACCAGCCGCAGCCACAATTGTTGGAGCTGGTGCAATGGCCATTAGCGGCGGGATTTCGCAGCAAAGGGCTGACGGTGATTTCCGAGGCCGACATTTTTGGTGAGCGACTCGGCGCTAGCCCCAGCCGCAGCCAGAGTCGTGGCCGTCGGGCAGAAAATTTTATCCGCGACCTTACCGCCCTGCTGCCTGGTGATTTGGTGGTGCATGCCGAACATGGTATCGGCCGATTCGAAGGGCTAACGATGATCAGCGCGGGCGGGGTGCGGCATGATTGCCTGTGCCTTATCTACGCCGACAACGCAAAGCTGTATCTGCCGGTTGAGAATTTGGAGCTGCTGAGCCGTTTTGGGGGGGAGGAGGCCGCCGCGGGCGTCGCCCTGGATCGCCTAGGCGGGGCAGCCTGGCAAGCACGCAAGGCGCGGGTTAAGAAACGCCTGTTGGAAATGGCGGAGCAGTTGATTAACACCGCCGCCAGCCGCGCGATGGCGCAGGCGCCCGAAATTGCGCCTGACCAGACCGCCTATCAGGCCTTTTGCGCCCGCTTTCCCTATGCCGAGACTGAGGATCAGGAGCAGGCGATTGCCGATGTGCTAGCCGATTTGGGGTCGGGTAAGGCGATGGATCGGCTGGTTTGTGGCGATGTCGGCTTTGGCAAGACTGAGGTGGCGTTGCGGGCAGCCTGCGCCGTCGCTTTGTCGGGCTGGCAAGTGGCGGTGGTGGCGCCAACCACCCTGTTGGTGCGTCAACATGCGGCCAATTTCACCAACCGTTTCGGCGGCCTGCCCGTCCGCCTGGGCGCGCTGTCCCGCCTGACCCCTGCTGCGGTGGCGACCGACACCAAAAAAGCCCTGGCCAATGGTCAGGTTGATGTGGTAATCGGCACCCACGCCCTGCTAAGCAAATCGATGAATTTTGCCCGTCTTGGCCTGGTCATTGTGGATGAGGAGCAGCATTTTGGCGTGGCGCAGAAGGAGCGGTTAAAGGAGTTGCAGGCGGGCGTTCACGTCCTAACCCTGACCGCGACGCCGATTCCCCGCACGCTGCAGCTGGCTTTGTCGGGCGTGCGCGACCTAAGCCTGATTACCACCCCGCCCGTTGATCGGCTGGCGGTGGAAACCCATGTGATGCCGTTTGACCCGGTGGTGCTGCGTGAAGCCCTGCTGCACGAATATCATCGCGGCGGCCAAAGCTTTTTTGTGGTGCCGCGGATTGAGGATCTGCCGAAGTTGCAGGAGGAGTTGGCCGAATTGGTGCCAGAGATCAAAATTGCCGTCGCCCATGGCGGCCTAAGCGCGGGCGATTTGGAAACGGTGATGGGGCAATTCCTGGATCGGCGTGCTGATCTGTTGCTGTGTACCCATATTATTGAATCGGGGCTGGATATTCCACACGCCAACACCATCATCATCCACCGCGCCGATCGTTTCGGCC
>VEQJ01000275.1 GCA_018883285.1 Alphaproteobacteria bacterium | reverse complement strand
AATTCGCCGCCCTCATCCTTCTGCCGGGGCAGGTTGATCGATGTGCCATCGGGCTTTTCCAGTTGCAGGGGTGGCGGGCTGGATCCATTCTTAGCCATTACCGACCCATTACCGCCATCCCATGTCACCCGCCAGTTGGAATCCCCCCGCCCCGTGCTGGCTGCAACGCTAACGGGGGCGCTGTTCGCGGTGGCGGCAGAGGTGCCAGAGGCGGCAGAGCTGGCCGATTGCAGCTGCAACGGGCTGTCATCAAATCCCTTTTCCTGGCGCAACCAGCCAATCAGATTTTGCATCAATGCCCGCGTTGGCCCCCCGCCCTCAACCTGCCGTTGCCATTGCCACAAATCATCACTCAAAAACTGTGCCACCCGCCCCTGGCCATAGGGTGCCACCATCAGCATGGGGTTGCCCGCCCCATCCTGCAGCAGGGTTTTGGTGACCGCCTGCGCATCGCTTTTTATGCTGGCGATGCAACCTTGGCTCCAACGGGCGCTGGATTTCATGGGGGACAGCGATTTGGTAACGGGGTGCCGTTGCCCCTGCGCGGTCAGCTGCAACGAAAAGGGGGTTAACAGGCCGCTTTGGCAGCGTGCCGGCATGATGTCTTGCAACAACGGGTCGGGCAGTTCCGCCATCTGCATCGCGGGGGTGCTGCTGGTACCCATTTGCGCCAACAGGGCGCCGCCGCCCTCAACATAGCGCTTCAGGGCGGATCCATAAAGCCCCGCGTTAATCGCACTTTGCGGGGTATCCTGATCAAAAATCACCAGGTCAAATTTGTTCAGCTGTTGGCCAAACAATTGGTCCACCGGAAAGGGGATTAGCGACAATTCGCTTTGAATCGTGCTGTCACGGCTGTCGGGGCGACGCAAAATGGTAAAATGCACCAAATCGACGGCGGGGTCACTTTTCAACAGCTCACGCCAAACCCGCCCCCCCGCCCAGGCCTGATTGCTGACCAACAGCACGCGCAAACGCTGGCTGATACCATGCAGGGTTAGCAGCCTTTGGGGATTGCCCGTGGCGGGCGCGGCATCCAGCTGGCTAAGGCTTTGATCCCCCTCCTGCAGGCTAAGGCGATAGCGCTGCACCCCTGCTGACAGGGGGGGCAGGGTGATGGTTTGCGCCACATCGGGGGTGATGGGCGCACGAATAGCCTGACCCCGCTCACCCACCACCACCAGGGTTAGAGGGGCGGTGAGAACGTTACGGGGGCTGGCCAACCCGCCGCCGCCCGTTACCCGCACCGTCAGCTTTGGCTGTTGCCCCACCATGCCAAAGCTGGGTTGTTCCAACAGCTCTAGGCGATAGGGGGTGTTGGCGGGGGCGGGTGGCAACCATATATGGCCAGGCAGCTGGCGTTGCCGAAGCCAGGCCGCCAAATCCTCAACCGCTTCCCGACTGATGGTGGCGGGCGCGCTTTTATCCGCATGACCATCACCGCCAATGTCAGGGCTGGCGGCGGGGGGCAGAATCATCACGCCGCCCAATTGGTCGCTGGCGGGTAGCAGACTGCGCAACTCCTCAAGCGGGCGGGTATCGGCACCTGATGGCCAGGCCGCCTGCTGCACCTCAATATCCGAATGCTGCGATTGCCAGCTTTTTAAGGCCTCCTGCTGAATCACTGTCCCCTGCCCCATCACCGCCATCACGGTTGGCATCGCCTGACGGCTTTGGGTCACCTGCTGCGGATCCAAAATGGCGGTGGCCAGCAACAGGGATGCCAGCATCACGGCAACCGCGCCGCCCCAAGCCAGCCTGTTGCGCAACAGGGCAATCACCACACATGCCAACAACCCCAAAACCAGGCCAGATACGGGGATTACCAGCGCGGGTTGCCCCCATCCCAACTGATCCCAGGCCAGCGGATTACCGCCCCCGTTATAGGGTAACCAGCTTGCAAACTCCCTAAGCCAGGCATCGATCATCATGGCGCATCCTCATTGGGGCTGATGGGCAAGGCATTGGGATCGAACGGATTGCGAAATATCTTTGGTATATCCCTATCGATTGTTCCATCCGTCGGCGCAACAGGGTTGTTGTCATCGGTTAGGGGCGCGGTTAGGGGCATGTTCAGGGGCTGTCCCAACCGTTGCATGATAGCGGGCAGGTGCACTTGGTCGGCCTTATA
>VEQJ01000274.1 GCA_018883285.1 Alphaproteobacteria bacterium | reverse complement strand
ATTGCGGGCAGGCGGTGATAGGCCTGCGAGCCGACCACAATATCCACAAAGGGCGCCCGCTCAAACACCTCCGCCCCCTCGGCCTGCGCCACACAGCCCGCGACGGTGATGATCATATCCTGCCCCTGCGCCCGCCGTGCCAGCTTAAAGGGTTTGATACGCCCCAGGTCGGAATACAGCTTTTCCGCCGCCTTTTCCCGAATATGACAGGTGTTGATGACCACCATGTCGGCATCGGCCACCTGCTCCGTCATCTCATAGCCCTGCACCGCCAGCGCGTCCGCCATTTTGCCAGAATCATAGACATTCATCTGACAACCATAGGTTTTGATATACAGTTTTTTGTTGGTCATGTTGTTTCCCGTCCTTTTTCTCCAAAAAATCCACCCAAGCCATGTTCGGCAAAACCACGGAAAAGCCCTTCTTTGCTGTCTGCCCGCACCGCGAACAACGGTTTGCCAGGCATCATCTGATCCGCTTCACGCACCTTTACAAAGCCAAATCGTTGCAACAACAGCTGTGATGGCAGGGTGTAGGCGGTGGTAAATACCTCCGCAGGATAGCGCATATGGCCACTTTCTGCCCAGCTGTTCATGGCAGAAGCCAACAAAAAGGCAACAGGGTTATGCGGGCTGGCAATTCGATAGCGCGGATGGATCAACAGATTGCTAATACGCCACAGATTTGCCCCACCCTGCTCTACCAGGTCGAACATCTTCATCGGCCATAGATCATTGTAACTGGTCTTACCATCATAAAAATCTTTTGCATCATCCTGATACATTGGCCATAGATGCAGGCTTCCTATCAATTCAGAACCTTCGAACAGCCCAAAAGCACCGTAAGGGTAGTTATGCAAGCGTTGGCGCATAACAGCAACAGGAGCAACATCATCGCCATACTCTGTTCTGCACAGCGCCTCATCTTGCACCAAATCGTCATCGCTGGCCATCAATCGCAGGGTTAAATGGGCAAAGCTTTGAAAATAATCGGATGGCAACATGACGGCGCTTTCTTTAGAATACAGTTTCAACCAAAAATGGTTTTAGCAATGGACATGCATGATGCGCAAGCTTGACGTCTGATGGGCGCCGTGACGATGGTAAAAGTCTTGGGCAGTCTGATTGCTAAGATCAATTGTCCAGGTCATCCAACTGCCCCCCGCCGCCCGACATTGATGGCGGGCGATGGTGAACAGCGCGCTGGCCACCCCCTGGCGACGATGCGACGGCATCACCCACAAATCGATGATGTGCCAACCCCGCTCCGCCGTTTCGACGTTATAGCCTGGGTGATGCGCCAAATAGCCAACGGGCTGCCCCGCCGACTCAGCAATCAACAGTGCCAACGGCGGGTTGGCGACAAAGGCATCATGCCACGCCCCATGCGATTCGGGACTAACCTGATTCAGCCAGAGCAGATCGCCCACCACCGCATCCCTGACGTGCAAATCTGCCTGCAATTCTGATGACCACATCATCGCATCCATAACCCGCTAAGCCGCCGCCTGATCCTGATGCGATCCATCCTCAGCGGGCTGTCGGCTTAGGCGTTGGCGCAGGCTGCGTGGCCGCCTGGGGATTCCATCCACCGCCGACCAACGGCGCACATTTTGCTCATAGGTTTGGCGCATCACCTCAAAGCAGCGCTCGCTAATCCGCTTGCGATTATCGCTGGCCTGCACCGTCATCGGATCCAAAAAGTCAATCAGCACTTGGATACGGCCAATCTTCAGCATGTTCATCATATGACGCATCATGTTCATATCCCCGTACCAGGCCAGATTGGGCAGCTCGTTACGGCCAACCGGAATACCGTTGCAGGCCACATAGCTGATCACCACCGGTTGCACCACCAACGGCTGGTCATCCAACCTGTTGATAATGCCAAACAGCGATGACTTAAAGGGCAACAGCCGTGTTCCATCCCCCGACGTTCCCTCAGCAAACAGAATCAGGGTGTCGCCATGGTGAAAACGTGCCCGCATATCCCGCAATTGCCTGGCGGTTTGTTCTGAGCTGCGTTTGACAAACAGGGATTTTTGCAATTTGGCCAAGAAGCCGAACAAAGGCCATTTGGCAATTTCGGACTTGGCAATAAAGCTGGCAGGCAGCAGCGATCCCAGCACCGTGATATCCAAATAGGAT
>VEQJ01000273.1 GCA_018883285.1 Alphaproteobacteria bacterium | reverse complement strand
CCTCATACAGCGGGAACCATTGCCGACCGCTGGGCAAATGATCACAGGGAAAGGGGGCATTGGGCGCCACAAACAGGGTGTTGGGCAGCAATGGTTGCCACACATCCGCCAACGACATCAAATCCTCAGCGGCTGCGCCATAACCATGCAGCAGAAAGACGACCGAGTTGGGCTTTTGGCCACCAACCGGATATTGATCCAGATAGCCCAGGGTGCTGGTACCTGCTTTATCTTTTGCCATGGCCATCGCTTCGTCGAATTAGAGGATAGATTTGGTTGTATTCTATAGTCGTTTCAATTTAGAAATATACAGCTTGCGAAAATGTTATGAAATCGAGAAACGGAGCGGAGTGTACACGGAAGTACATGAGCACCGTATCGCAGAGGTCAAAGCATTTGCAGCACTGGTGATTTTTAAAGTGGAATGACTATAACTACCAAACAGGCACTTGTCACCCCCCCCCCCTGCACAGCACGGTGAACGTGGTAGAGGCAGTGGACGCAACTGGGGCTTATGCCCCAGCCCTTAACGTCCCGAAGATTCCGTTAGGCGCTTTTGATGCCTGGTGTTTTCTGCAACGCGGCAACGATCGGCCAGCGCTATCAGCGCATCGCTTAAACCGCTGGCATAGGCGCGGCCATCATACAGGGCGCTGTTGGTCAATTGTTGTGGCAGGGTTTGCCGCAGGGTGGCCAGACTTTCTAGGTCGTTGCTGTAGCAGGCGGCCTGCGCAAGAAGCGCGTCAACATTATCCACCAACCATTCGTCGGCCAGGCCAACATGCTGCAAAATCGCGGTGCTGAGCAGATTAACGGGCTGGCGCGCGCCCACTGGGTGCCCCATGCTAAGGACAGGCACGCCGCAGGCCAAAGCCTCCAAACTGGTCATGCCCCCTGTATTGCCATAGGTATCCACGGCGATATCGATGCGTTCATACAGCTTTAGATAGCCGCCCTCTGGATTGCCAGCAAAAATCAGGCGGTCGGCATCAATCCCCCGCTCCGCAAAGCGATTTTGCCATTGCTGCACAAACAGCGGATTGTCGCATTCTGGCCGTCCCAACAACAGTTTGGCCGTGGGATTATCCTGTAACAGCGCCGCCCAGTTGATCAGGGTTTGCGGGCACCATTTGTTGGGGTTGTTCAGCGTGCCAAAGGTGATAAAGCCGTTACGCAGGGCGGGCAGCGCGCTTTGTTGGCAATTGAGGTCATAACCCTCTAGGCAAAAACCAATCGGCAAGCCAACCAGATCCCGCTCGGTAAAATAATTGCCGTTATCATCGGGCAGGCATCGTTGATCAATCGTCCATGCATCCAATGGCAACCCCGTGGTGGCGGCATAGCCCAAATAGCTGGTACGCACCCGCGCAATGCCTGGATAGGCCAAAATCTCAAGCGTATTGGATGACATATGGTGGCCATCCAGCTCCACCAACACATCCAAATCCAGCGCGGCAATGGTTTTGGCGGCGGCCAGGGTTTCCATGTCGGTCAAATCAACAAAGTGACCATTGGGCAGATTGGCGCGAATATTCTGTTCCAGCCAATCGTTGGTGGTGTGGGTGGAAAGGGCAAAAACCTCCAACACTTCGCGCTGATAATGCTTGAAAAAAGCCTGGCAGCAGCGACCAACGGGGTGATTGTGCAGGCCGCCAGACAAAAACCCGATGCGCAGGCGCCGCCCCAACTGATCCCCAGCCGACTGACCCAAAACGTCAAATGGCTGAACAGCCTGTGGCAATGGCGCGGCCAGGGTTTTTCCCTGCGCCATCCGTCCCCACTTCACATGCGCCCCATACACCCGCAACCAATCTTCATGACTGGCCGCCTGTGAAAGCGCGGGCAACAGCATGCGCTGAATCTGATTATCGGCGGCGGCCGCTAAGCGCGGCATAAATTCACCAGCATCAAAGCTGGCTGAATGGGAACGTGAGGCGTAGGAAGAGTTTGTCATCAGTAAATTGTCGCACAATTTTTGCTAAAATTGATGATATCTTTCTTAATTTCTTAACCTTTTCCCCGCGCCACCCTAATACCCCAGCAGGCGTTCCAGATAGGGGCGGTCGGGCGAATCGGCGGGCAGGTTTTGCAGGCGTGCCCGCAACTGATCCAACACTTGCCGCAAAAATCGCGGCTCGGCCTGATCAGGAA
>VEQJ01000272.1 GCA_018883285.1 Alphaproteobacteria bacterium | reverse complement strand
GCCCCAGTGCGATCCGTGCCGCCCATGCCAAGGCCTATCCGAATGAACAGGCGGTGTCGGCGATGCGTTGGCAGGTCAGTGAGGGGGGCGAAAACAGCGCGGTCGATCTGGTCGATGAGATTTTGCAGCTGGCGGTTCGCACCAACGCTTCGGACATTCATTTGCAACCAGAACAAGCCTTTGTCCGCATCCGCCTGCGTCAAGATGGGCGGTTGGTGACGGTGCGCGAATTGCATAAGGAACGCTGGGCGGGGTTGCTGGTACGGTTAAAACTGTTGGCCGATATGAACATCACCGAAAGCCGTTTGCCGCAGGATGGCCGCCTAAGCTATAGCATCAACGGGCGGGCGGTTGATATGCGGGTGGCCACCCAACCCACCCTGCATGGCGAAAATCTGGTGGTGCGGCTGTTGGATCGGCCGGATCGGCTGTTGGCGATGACCGAGCTGGGCTTTGAGGCCAATTTGGCGGCCAAGCTGACCCAACTTAGCCATTATCCGCAGGGGTTGATGGTCATCAGTGGCCCCACGGGCAGCGGTAAGACCACCACCCTTTACGCCCTGCTGCGCGGGCTGGATGCCCAACAGCGCAACATCATGACGCTGGAAGAACCGGTGGAGGCGGTGTTGGCGGGCGTGCGCCAAACTCCAGTGCGCGACGATATTGGCTTTGGCTTTGCTGAGGGGATTCGCGCCCTGATGCGGCAGGATCCCGATGTGATCATGGTCGGCGAAATCCGTGATGAGGATACCGCCCATATGGCCTTGCGGGCGGCGTTGACGGGGCATTTGGTGCTAACCACCCTGCACAGCCATGACAGCATTGGGATTGTTAGCCGCCTGTTGGATTTTGGCGTAGCCCCTGGGTTGCTGGCCGAAAGCTGGCTGGCTGGCTTGGCGCAACGGCTGCTGCGCCGCCTGTGTGAGGCCTGTATGATTGCCCAGCCGTTATCGCCTGCCCAGGCCAAGCTGTATGAGCTGGCGGGGCTTAGCGCCCCCAGCCACCATCATCAGGCGGTCGGCTGCCCCCATTGCGACGATACCGGCTATCGTGGCCGCCTGGCGGTGGGGGAGCTGTTGCCCGTTTCCCCGACGCTGGCCGATTTGATTGCCAGCTCCGCCAACCGCAAGCTGTTGCGTGCCCAGGCGTTGATGGATGGCCAGCTGAATTTGCGGCAACAGGGGTTGATGCTGGCCGCCACTGGCCAAACCAGCCTGGCCGAGGTCGAACGGGTATTGCCCGCCGCCATGAGCATGGCTGAGAACATTGCTGAAACAGCGTCACCCCTGAAACTGGTTGGGCAGGTGGCATGAACCGCTTTGCCTATCGCGCCCTGGCCACGGGGTCAGGTCATGACGGGGTCGGCTATGCGGGCGCTGGCCAAATTGTGCAGGGGTTTTTAGAGGCGCCCGATCGCCTACAGCTGCAACAATTGCTGCAACGGCAGGGGCTGATGCTGCTAAGCGCCCGTCGCCGTTGGCTGTCGCTGGTAATGCCCTGGCAAAAGCTGGATAGGGCAGAGCTGGCCAGTTTTTTTGAGCGGGCGGCGATGTTGATGCAGGCGGGTATCCCCCTGCTGGACGCGCTGGCCAAAAGTGAGACGATGGTGCGGCAACGCCGCCTGCGCCACACGCTTAAGCAATTGCGGATGGAACTGTTGGCGGGGCAAAGCCTGGGGCAGGCGGTCACCATCCTGCCGCATGGGGGGTTGGGCGCCCTGGCCACCAGCCTGTTTCAGGCGGCGGAGCAGACGGGGCAGCTGGCCAGCTGTTTCGATCGCCTGGCCGCCCACTACCGCTGGCAGCTATCCTGGAAGCAACAGAATTGGCAGGCGATGCGCTATCCGCTGATGGTAATCGGCGTGGTCTTGATGCTGTTGAGCATGATAAGCCAGCAGCTGTTGCCAGGGCTAAGCGGCCTGTTGCAAAGCCTGGGCAGTCAACCCAGCCTGGCCGCCAAGCTGTTGATGCAATTTTCGGCCGCGGTTGGGCGCTTTGGCGGGGCAGCGCTGGTGGGCTTGCTTAGCCTGGCTGGCTTGGGGATGGTGGCGGCCATCACCCTGCCGCGCTTTCGGATGACGGTGGATAGGTTGCGCCTGAAACTGCCACTGTTGGGGGATCTGCATCGCGATGGCCAGATGATTCCCTATACC
>VEQJ01000271.1 GCA_018883285.1 Alphaproteobacteria bacterium | reverse complement strand
GGGATGCACCGTGCATCTGGTGACCGCCGATATGGATGCGGGCCCCATTGTGTTGCAGGCGGCGGTTCCCGTGTTGGCGGATGATGATGAGGCCAGCCTGTCTGCCCGCATCTTGGCGGCTGAGCATCAATGTTACCCAAAGGCCTTGGCCTGGTTGGCTGCCGATCAGGTGATGGTGTGTGAATCTGATGGGGGAGGGTATCAGGTGCGCCTGCGCCAACGCGATACCACCCGTGAACAGGGGACCCTGTTTAGTCCGAGTATTTCCTAAATAGTTATTCCACTTTAAAAATCTACAGTGCTGCAAATATCACGATCTCTGCGATACGGCGCTCATGTACTTCTCTGTACACTCCCGCCGTCGCTGCGCTATGGCGCGCCCAGCCGCTCCGTTTCTCGACCTCGTAACATTTTCGCAGGCTGTATATTTCTAAATTGGAATAACTATAACAGTTAAAGGCAGCAATAGATGCGCGCGCCAGGTGGATATATAGCTGAGGGCGCTTATCAAGCCCATCAATCCGCACCAACGGGTGGGAGCTAAAAATTCTCTTTCAGCCAGTTGATGCCCTGCCGGAAAAACCCGCCCACCCCGCCGCCGCTGGTGGTGCGCGAACCCGCGCGGTGCTGATAAGACTCTGCCCAGCTGGATTCCAGGGCGTGATCCATCACATAGTGCAACATCCCCGTTGCCACCGCAAAGGATGGGGTGCTGGCCGATTCGGGCTGACTCGCCCAACCATGCACCACCCCCAGGCGAACGGGTCTGCCCAACATATGGGTGGCCAGTTCCCGCAGGCCAGGCAGTTGCGATGCCCCGCCGGTTAGCACCAGCCGCCAAGTGGCCTGCTGAATCTCCTGGGGCAGGGCGTTCAGCTTGTCCCGCAACAGCTCCAAGGTTTCCTCAACCCGCGGCCGCACAATGTTGTTCAGGGCAAAGCGGGGAATGACATTGTTCGACTGCCCCTCAACCTCACCGACCAGGGGCACGGCAATGGTATCGCGGTCATCGCCGCGCGCGGGCAGCACATGAGCGTACAGATTCTTTAGGCGTTCAGCATGTTGCAGGGATACCGACAGGCCGTGCGCAACATCATGGGTGATGTAATAACCGCCAACCAGCAAGCGATCGGCGTGGGTAAGATGGCCATTTTGGAAACAGGCAAAGCTGGTGGTGCCCGCCCCCATATCGATCACGGTGGCGCCCAGGCTGCGTTCATCATCGACCAAACAGGCCAGGCCAGCGGCATAGGGGGCGGCGATCACCCCCAACACATCCATATGGCAACGGCCAACCGCATGCAGCAGGTTTTGCAACACCGTGCCGCTGGTTTCCACCCGATGATAACGGGCGCTAAGCTGATGCCCAACCATGCCCAACGGGTCGGTGACATCATCCAATTCATCCACCGCATAGCCCAGGGGAATTAAATGCAGCATTTCGCCGCGCAAGTCGGGGCGATGATCGTTGCGGCTGTCGCCCCTGGCCTCAACCCGTGGCTCACGCGGGTCACCCCGTACATCGCTACGGCTATCGCCATGATAATGATCATGATGGTTGCTGGCTTGGTGGTTGGGGGCAAACTCCTCCTGAATACTCACCCGATGCAGCAGGCGCGCCAAATCCTCTGCCCGCACCTCCCCCTCTGGCAAAACCATGCTGCCGCCCACCAATTGGGAGGTCAGCTGGATACCCGAAAAGCTCAGATACAACCCCTGCAGGGTGACATTGGCGGCCTGTTCAGCCGATTGTACCGCATGGCCGATAGAGCTTTGTGCCTGCTCCATATCAACAATTTTGCCATAGCGGATGCCGCGCGATTCCTGATGCCCAACGCCGATAACGCGCAACCGTTCGCCCGCCGAATCGGTGGTCGCAATGATGCAGCAGGTCTTGGCCGAGCCAACATCCAGCACCGCAAGCACGCTGTTTTTTCCCTTAATCATGAATGGATACTAGAAAGGTTATGCGGGGCAAGCAAGCGTATGCTTATTTTCCATGGGTCGGGGATAAACCTTCGCCTTTAGGCGGAACTATTAACATTCCGTAAAAACAGATAACATCAGGCGGCGGCGGCGTAGGCTGTTTTGGGGTGTTGGAAAAAGCTGGCAATCTTGGCGGGCATAAAAGACAGCTTCGTCAAGTAATCCTCAAGCTTTCG
>VEQJ01000270.1 GCA_018883285.1 Alphaproteobacteria bacterium | reverse complement strand
TCGGCCAGAGCGCGCAGCACGCCGGCATTACCGCTGGCAAAGGCGGCACTCAGCACCGTTCCCCACAGCTGTTGCGGGGTTAAGCCCGCCGTGGTGGGGATAGAGGTCAGGTTCAGACGCAGGTCTTTGGCATAATCGGGCAGCTGATCGGCTAGGTTTTCAAGGCTCATGGTTCACACTTTCCTAAGGGTTGGGTTAGCGGGCGGGCAGGATTCCCGATTATCATCACGAATCCCAATCGGTTCATACCCAATGATTATGGGGTGCCGCCGCGCCGATTGCAACCGCCCCCCTTCCAACAAATTGGTCTGATAGATCTGCATAGGGAGATAGGCGCAACATCACCCTTGCCAGCGGCGGGCGGCTGCGGCAAAAGTTGGGGGGTACCGAAACCCCGTTTCCTAAAGCCTATCGCCGCCATGACCACTATCGCCACCACTATTCCCGCCAGCAGCAATGTCGCCTCTACCACCCCAGCCAGCAATGCCGACAGCGGCAACGCCCCCCGCCCTGCCCACCCCGCTACTGCCCCCGCCCCGCTGAACTTTGCCGACAGATTGTTGGATCGTACCGCCGCCCGCAGCCCGCTGTGCGTTGGGATTGACCCGAACTTTGGCCTGATGCCGGCCAGCCTGTGGCCTGATGACGATCGCCCCGCCACGGTGCACCACGCCCTATTGCGTTTTTGTCAGGAAGTGATTGCCGCGGTGCAGGATCAGGCGGCGGTGGTGAAGTTTCAATCGGCTTTTTTTGAGGCCTGTGGCGCGGCGGGGGTTGCCGCCCTGGCCGATAGTATTGCGGTGGCCAAGGCCGCGGGGCTGTTGGTCATCGTGGATGCCAAACGCGGTGATATTGGCAGCACCGCCAGCGCTTATGCCCAGGCCTATTTGGGCGGCAGCGGCATGCTGGCCAACGGGGTTCGCCTGCACAGCGATTTGTTGGGCGACGCCCTGACCGTTAACCCGTTTTTGGGCGAAGACACGCTGGAACCGCTGATTGAGGCCGCCGCCGATCACGGATGCGGGCTGTTTATCCTGGTCAAAACCTCTAACCCTGGCTCTGGTCGCTGGCAGGATGCCGCCCTACGCCCCCCCCAAGACAACACCTCTGCCAACACCGCAGACGCCAACACCGCCATAAGCTTCAGCGATGCCCTGGCGGCGATGGTTGCCCGCCTGGGGCAGCCGCTGATTGGCCGCAGCGGTTATAGCAGTATTGGCGCGGTGGTGGGCGCCACCTATCCCGATCAGGCGCGACAGCTTCGCACCCTGATGCCGCACACCCCCTTTCTGATTCCTGGCCTAGGGGCGCAGGGGGGCAGCATGGCCGATGCGCTGGCCGGCTTTGGCCGCGACGATAACAACCGACTCACCGGCGCGATTGTCAGCGCGTCCCGCCAGATTACCTATCCCAGCGCGGCTGAGGTGGATGCTCATGGCTTTGGCGGCGCGGTATGCCAAAGGCTGGCCATGATGGTGGCCGAATGGCAACAGGTTGCGGGATAGTTTTGCAAGCTCCGCCGCGACCTGCTATAGCTTAAACCATGGGGTTAATTGTTCAGAAATTTGGTGGCACCTCTGTAGCCAATATCGATTGCATTCGCCGCGCCGCCAGGCGGGTGCGGGTCGCGGTGGCCGACGGCCATCAGGTGGTGGTGGTGGTGTCGGCGATGGCGGGAACCACCAACCAGCTGTTGGCTTGGTGCCAGGATGTGATGCCGCCCGCGCCGCAGCCTGATAACGATGCGCCAGGCAACGCCGCCTCAACAGCAATCGATGCGGATACAGATGCCAATGCCGACGCGGTGGTGGCCAGCGGTGAACAAATCACTTGTGGCCTGATGGCGCTGGCGCTGCAACAGCTGGGGGTGCCCGCCCGCAGCTGGCAAGGGTGGCAATTGCCGATTATCACCACCGACAGCTTCAGCAAGGCCAAGATTGTGTCGATTCAAACCGATGCGCTGCTACAGGATTTGGCGACAGGGCGGGTTGCGGTGATCGCGGGCTTTCAGGGGGTTGCCCCCGATGGACGAATCACCACCCTGGGGCGGGGCGGATCCGATTTGTCGGCTGTGGCCTTGGCTGCCGCGCTGCACGCCGACCGCTGCGACATCTACACCGATGTAGATGGGGTTTACACGGTTGACCCGCGCATCGTAGCGCGCGCCAGCAAGCTGGCCG
>VEQJ01000031.1 GCA_018883285.1 Alphaproteobacteria bacterium | reverse complement strand
CCGCCGTGCTGGCGGAGCAGGGCTATCGGGTGATTGGCATCACCCTGCAGCTATATGATCATGGCCAAGCCCTGGGCAAAAAGGGCGCGTGTTGCGCGGGCGCGGACATTTATGATGCCCGCCAAGTCGCCGATCGCCTGAACATCCCCCACTATGCGTTGGACTATGAAAGCCGATTTAACCAGGCGGTGATCCAGGATTTTGCCGATGCCTATGCGCGCGGCGAAACCCCGATTCCGTGCGTACGCTGCAACCAGCGGGTAAAGTTCAAAGATTTGTTGGAGATGGCACGCGACCTGGGCGCACAGGCCTTGGCAACGGGGCACTACGTCCAACGGCTGCTGGATAACTCTGGCCAGGCGCAGCTGCACCGCGCCGCCGATCACAACCGCGACCAAAGCTATTTCCTGTTTGCCACCACCCAGGCGCAGTTAGACTTTTTGCGCTTCCCCCTCGGCGGCCTGGCCAGCAAAGACGAAACCCGCGCCCTGGCCGCCCGCTATGGCTTGGCGGTAGCCGATAAGCCCGACAGCCAGGATATCTGCTTTGTGCCAACGGGCGGCTATGCCGATGTGGTGGCGCGCCTGCGTCCAGAGGCGGTGGAGCCTGGCGATATCGTACATTTGGATGGGCGGGTGATGGGGCGGCATCAGGGCATCATTCACTACACCATTGGCCAGCGTAAGGGGCTGGGCATCGGCGGACAGAAAGACGGCGATAATGAGCCGCTGTATGTTATCCGCCTAGACGCGGCACGGCGGCAGGTGGTGGTGGGAACGCGCCAGGATTTGCGCTGTCAACAAATGCGCCTGAGCGAGGTTAATTGGCTGGGCGATACGGCGCCGCATGGAACCGCGCCCGTGACCAATTTGGCGGTGGCGGTCAAGTGGCGATCGATGATGACCCCTGTACCTGCCCGCCTAAGCCTTATCACGCAACCCGCTGGCGATATGCAGGCCATCGTTACCCTGGACAGCGCCGATGATCATGGCGCAATTGCCCCGGGACAAGCCTGTGTGTTTTATCAGGGGGAACGGGTGTTGGGCGGTGGATGGATACAGGGGACAGGCCTTGATGACTCTGTCGTAACTACGCAAGGCTAAAACGCGGCTGACTCAATCCCCCTAAGGATGATTGCCAACCATTCGTACCGCTATTCGGGCAGTTCGGGCAATTTTTTATGCTCCAGCAGCAGGGCGGTTACCACCCGCGTCTTAACAGGATCCATATTGGCCATGATAACCGCCGATTTGGCCTCCTTCATCTTGCTAAGCACTTGAATCAGGATGGTGTTGTCCAGCTGATTAAAAATAACCGCGGCCTCTTTCGGCTTCATGGTTTCATAAATCCTGACCAGGCTTTGCACCTTTTCATCTTCCTCTTTTTTGTAAGAGGCGGCAATTTGCTGAATCTCAGCTTTTAGGCTTTCGATTTGTTTTTGCACATTGGCCAGCTCTTCAATCTTGCTGTTGACCCGTTTTTCGGTGGCCTCCAAAAACAAAATCCGTTCATTGATGGTTTTTTCTTTGGCCTCAATCTCCCCACGCCGTTGCGATAAAGACTGCAACATTTCCATCTCAGAAACGCTCATGCTGGTAGGATCAAAATGTTCCGCCTGATCGGGGTGCACCGCCTTATCGCCATCCTTGCTATCGTTTTTGGCGACGGGATTGGGCGCATCCTTTGTGGTTGACTTTTGATCCTCCTCAACAGGCTTGGCCTCGGCCTTACTGGCGGCCTTATCGGTTTTATCGGCCGCCTTATCCGCTTGATGGTCTGGCTTGGTCGGTTCGGCCGCCGTCGCCGCCGATCGCACAAACAGGCTGTCGACCCCCTTGCTGATGACGTTAAGCTGCACAGGAATCAGCAGCGTTAGCATCAGAATGGTTGCAGGCAACAAACGCAACCGACGCCCAAAAAGTTGCATTATCGTAACCCCTTCAGCGCGCTTAGGATCGATTTGTCACGATGGGGCGCGGCGGACTCAGCCTGATCCGAACTGTTTTGGGGCGTTAGGGGCAGCTTAGAGCCCAGGGGGCGCCGACCACCCTCATCGCCCCTATCCATCTCTGCCAGAATTTCAGAGGCCAATTTTTCGGCCTGGGTCATATTGGCCACCGCGGGCTTGGCCGCCGCCGACTTGGCCGTACCATCAACAGGAGTGCCGGCCTTTTGACCGGCGGCCAGCGACTTTACCACGGCGTCTTGAAGGGGACTATCCCCCTGCTTATCGCGCAGATTTTGGCGGTTATCACGAATCTGATTGGCCAACTGCTCAGCCAGCGCATCGCCGCTTTCCAACATATAGGCCAACTCATCGCGCAAAATTTGGGCACGATCGACATATTTTTGCAAGCCGTTTCCCGCCTCCTCAGCGGCCATACGCAGGTTGTGAACACCGCTATCGGCCAGCCCCAAAGCGCCAGTGAATTGCCGAATCAACTGTTCAAACTGAGCCTGATCTTGGCGCAAATTGGTCAGTTTGCGGTTCAGCATATAGGCGTAAATGATGGTGGCGACCAGCAAAACGGCCACGGTTACCTGCATCAACAACGCCAGAATATTAAACATGGTTCTAAATACCTTCTTGAAACAGCCGTTCTTGAACTTTGACAGCGATACTGTCACGCTTGCGCCCAACGATACCGTGGAACATCGACACCTCGCCACAGCGCAATTCAACCGGCGCATTGGGTTCTGCATTCAACAGAATTTGGGTGCCAACTTTCCAATTGATAACATCGCTTAGCTTTAACACCACCTCATCCAACACCGCCTGAATATAGACATCGGTCAACCACAGCTCACTGGCCAGACGGGTTTGCCAAATGCTATCCCGCCCAAATTTTTCCCCCATAAACATTTGAATCAGCAGGTCGCGTACGGGCTCTAACGTCGCATAGGGGATAACCAGCTCTAACCGCCCGCCATGATCATCCATATCGATGCGAAAACTAATCAGCACAGCGGCATTGGCCTGGCGGGCAATCATCGCAAAGCGTGGGTTGGTTTCCAGACGGTCAAAGGAAAAGGTGACGGGGCTTAGGGGGTCAAAGGCTGCCGACAAATCCTCAAGCACGATTTTGATCATCCGTTCCAACAGGCCACGTTCAATCGTGGTATAGGGGCGCCCCTCCACCCGCATGGCGGCTGCCCCCCGTCGACCGCCCAACAACACATCCACCACCGAGTAAACCAGCGATGAATCAACGGTCAGCAAGCCATAGTTATCCCACTCCTCAGCCTTAAAAACCCCCAACATGGCGGGCAAGGGAATAGAGTTTAGGTAATCGCCAAAACGGGTAGCGGAAATGGAATCTAAGGTTACCTCAACACTGTCCGAGGTAAAGTTGCGCAGGCTGGTTGACAGCATCCGTACCAGGCGGTCACAAATAACCTCCAACATTGGCAGGCGTTCATAGGAAACCAGCGCGCTGTTAACAATCGCCTGAATCCCCGCCAGGGTGTTTTCGTTATCACCCGTACGCCCAAAACCCAGCAGGCTGTCGATTTCATCCTGGCTTAGCAGACTTTCACTGCCACCAAACTCATCGGCACCTTCCTCATCCCCTGACAGCCCGCTGTTCAACTTGTCCATAGGGCTTAATGACGAGCCAGAACCTGCCCTGGCCTCATCTGCCCCTTGTCCAGGATTGGTAACCTGATCGGTATCGGCCATGGTACCCCCCTAACTTTCTTGACCTATTGTGCCAACATCTCGGTAAACAACACATCCTTAACTTCGGCGGGATCGGCAATTTTATTGACCCGCACCAACAATTCTTCCCGCAGACGGTACATGCCCGCCGACCCCTGCAAATCCTCTAACCGCAGCTGGCGCAGATACAGCTGGAAACTATCGATAATGCGGGGCATCAGACCTTCAACCACCTTGCCATATTCGGCACTTTCCACCTCAAGGCTCATTTTCAACTTAAGAAAACTGCTTTTTTTGCCGCCCGTAAGATTGACGGTCATATCGGGAATTACCACAAAAACCGATGGCTTTTTCTCATCCTTTTCGCCCTTAGCCTCTTTTTTCTTAGCGCTTTTTTCTGATTTTTCAGATTTTTCGCCCTTCTCCCCAGCGTCCTGCCCCTCATGCGCCTCACCATCCTCAGCTTTTTTGCTCAAGATTCCCGACGCAAAAACGCCGCCACCAGCAATAAGGACGATCAGGACGCCAGCAATAATTAACAGTTTGCCCTTGCCTTTTTTGCCGCCAGCAGGCGCCGAACCAGCCTCCCCCTCCGCACCCTCAGTTCGTTCAGAGGGATCCACCGACAATCCAGCGTTTGCGTCACTATCGACCATACCCAATCCATCCTATCGTTGCGGCAATCAATTCGTCCAAAAACAACCTGTTGGCCAATTCCTGTTGGGCAAGCATTGGTGGCAATGCCCACCCAAGTTTCGCCGACCAACCCACACTGTGCTTTAGCGTTAAAGAACACTTAAGTCTAACGGACAAAAAGTTAACAACTGGTAAGGATTCGGTTTTGCCTCCAACCAGCATCGGGGGGTATATGCCATCACGCTAAGCCTCAAGACATCAGAGCGAATTTGGCACGATTATTGCTGCATACCCAACAAGGCGGCATCGCCATCACCAAATTTGTTTGCAGCAGTCCAGCATGAGCAACACCACTTACATCGCCCTTTCCTGGCAAAATGGTCTAAGACGGAAGTTAGAGATAGCGGCCAACAATATCGCCAACGCCTCAACCCCAGGCTTTAAAAGCGACCAGCTGGTTTTTCATGAGCTGCTTGAGGGTAAGGCCGAAAAGCAACCCAAACTGTCCTATGTGATTGACCAGGGTACCGCCACCGATTTTCGCGAAGGGTCCTTCAGCACCACCAACGCCCCCTTGGATTTTGCGATTGAGGGGCAGGGATTTTTTGCGGTCAAAACCCCCGAGGGCGTTCGCTATACCCGCAACAGCCAATTCACGATGGACAGCACGGGGCAGGTGGTCACCGCCGCCGGCCACCCCCTGCTGGCCAGCGGATCCCCCCTGACCATCCCAACCGGCGCCAAAGAAATTACCGTCACGCCAGAGGGCAGTGTGTCAACCGACCTTGGCAATATCGGCAAGATTGACCTGGTAACCTTTAACGACCCCCGCCTGTTGGTTAAGGAGGGCAATGGGTTGTGGAACCCACCCGAAGGCGAAACGCCAAAGGCAACGACTTCGGCACGAATCTTGCAAGGCATGAAAGAGGAATCAAACGTAAACACGGTGGTAGCCATGACCGACCTTATCGAAGTCAACCGTGCTTACAGCAGCATTCAGAAACTTTTGGACACGGAGCATGAACGGCTTCGCAACGCCATCAGCAAACTTGGAAAACCAGCTTAAGGAGTGTTGTTACAATGATGCGAGCCCTAAATATCGGCGCTGGCGGCATGATGGCCCAGCAAACCAATGTGGATGTCATATCCAACAACATCGCGAACCTAAGCACCACCGGCTATAAGCGCCAGCGGGCAGCCTTTCAGGATCTTATCTATCAAAATTTGCGGCACCCGGGTGCCACCTCCTCCGACAGTGGCACGGTGGTGCCCGCCGGCATCCAACTAGGCTTAGGGGTAAAAACCTCTGAAATTGCCCGTATTTTAGAGCAAGGCACCTTATCCGTTACCAATCGCCCCCTGGATGTGGCGATAGAGGGCAAGGGGTATTTGCAAATCACCCTGCCCGATGGCCGCACCGCCTATACCCGCGATGGCAGCCTATCGTTAAGTCCAACGGGTGAGATTGTTACCGCCGATGGCTATTCGGTGCAGCCCTCCATCGCCGTGCCCCAGAATGCCCGTTCGATTACCGTCGATGAAACTGGCCAAGTTAGCGTGCAAATCGATGGCCAGACCGCCCCCCAGGTGTTGGGGCAATTCCAAATGGCCACCTTTGTTAATGAGGCCGGCTTAGAAGCCGTTGGCCGCAACCTGTTTATCGAAAGCTCGGCTTCGGGGTCACCCGTCACCGGCGTCGCGGGCAGCTCAGGCTTTGGCAGTCTGCAACAAGGCTTTTTAGAGACCTCTAACGTCAATGTCGTCAACGAATTAACCGCCCTGATTTCCGCCCAGCGTTCCTATGAAATGAACTCAAAAGTCATTGAAACCAGCGACAAAATGATGGGCACCGTTTCACAAATGCAATAGGAATAGCCATGAAAATTAATACTTTACAAAATTTTAGCCTTGCCGTTATCGCCCTAGTCATGGGTTTAGCCGCCACCCCCGCCATGGCCAGCCCCGTTCTGCCCAATGATCATGTGCCCGCTATTGGCGATGCCAACGCCCTAACCGAAAGCCCAACCTTTGAATTGGAGGATAAACGCCTAAGCGACATGCTGATCTTAAGCATGCAGGCAAAATATCCTGAGCTTGCCCGCCAGCCAGGGTTATCCATCACCCTTAACCGTGATCAGGTTGACACCGAAAGCACCAACGCCAAGGCCGACAGCGTAACGGTTGAGGATTTGCAGGTTGATGCGGGGCGCCGTTCCTATCGCGCCACGATGCAGGTGTGGTCAGCCAGTCAACCCATCGGCCTGCTGGCGGTCAGCGGCCAACTGCGCCAGGATGCCAGCCCCAGTGCTACCAGAGCCGCCAGCAAAACTCCCCTCACCAGCCCCAGCCTGAACAATCCCGTGCTGGCCGAAGCCAAGGATGCCACCAAGGTGATGGCCGACATTCCCGTTTTAACCCGCAACATTCGCAGCGGGGAAATTATCTCAGCCGATGATATTGCCATGCAATCCATCAACGTGCGCGGCTATGATCAGTTTGTCACCAGCGCCGATCAGCTGGTGGGGCAATCCGCCCGCCGCTCCCTGGTCGCCAACCGTCCTATTCGCCCGCTGGATATTGGCCAGCCTGTGTTGATTTCCCGTGGCCAACTGGTCACCATTTTGTATCAAACCGACAACATGGCCTTAACCGCCACCGGTAAGGCGATGGAGAATGCGGGCATGAACCAGACCATCACCGTCGTCAATGGCCAAAGCAACCGCACGATTCAGGCGGTGGTTACAGGCCCCAATCTGGTCACCGTTCATGGCATGCAACCCCCCGTGTTGCGCCAATCACAACTGTCAACCACCACCAACCCCATTCGCACCTCACTGGCGCTGCCCAGTGATGGTCGTTAATTGCCGGAGTTACCACCATGATGACCCTTTCTTTCCGCGCCATTGCCATCAACCGCCTGTATCGCCGCCTGCAAGCCAAATCCTGGGCAACAGGGCGCAGCGAATCGCAACAGCTTCGCCTGATGTACCTTAGCTATTGTGGGGCAACCCTGGCGCTGGTGCTGTTGACCTCGGGCTGTGATGCCGCCGATCGCCTCAGCAACATTGGCCGCCCCCCTGCCCTCTCCTCCGTCAACAATCCGTTGGAGCAGCCAGACTATAAACCCGTCAGCATGCCCATGCCCGAACAGGTTGCCATCAATCGCCAGCCCAATTCGCTATGGGCGGGCGGCGCCCGATCCTTCTTTAAGGATCAGCGGGCTGGTCGGGTTGGCGACATCCTGACCGTGACCATTAACATTAAGGATCAGGCCAAATTGGATAACAGCACCGAACGCAATCGCAGCGATACATCCAACAGTACGTTGAATGAGCTGTATTTGCTGCACAACCAAATTAAGGCGCTCAGCGGCCTGCTGCCCGATGGGGGCAAGGCGCAACCCGCCGCAAGAACAGGCAATCTGTCGGATATTGCGGGTGCCAGCAAATATAAGGGTGATGGCAAAATCGATCGCTCTGAAGACATTCAGCTAAAGGTGGCGGCGGTCATCAATCAGATTCTGCCCAATGGCAATCTGGTCATCGCTGGTCGGCAAGAAATTCGGGTCAATTACGAATTGCGCGCCCTGCAAATCAGCGGCGTGGTGCGGCCAGAGGATATCACGCCCAGCAACACCATCTCCTCAGAAAAAATTGCTGAGGCGCGGGTTTCCTATGGCGGCCAAGGTCAAGTGACGGAGGTGCAACAACCCCGCTACGGCAGCCAGGTTATTGACATCCTCTCCCCCTTCTAATGGGTGAACTAAGCGGTGAGGGGGTGGGGGGCATCAATCCCTCACCCCCTCACCGTATCATTCTTACCCACCCCGCATCAGATCGTTGCTTGCGCTCGCCAGCTTGGCAAAAAGGGTATATCGTTGTTCCAATTTAGAAATATACAGCCTGCGAAAATGTTACGAGGTCGAGAAACGGAGCGGAGTGTACCCAAAAGTACATGAGCACCGTATCGCAGAAATCGTGATATTTGCAGCACTGTAGATTTTTAAAGTGGAATGACGATAGGATTGGTCAGGACACCACCGCAACAATCCCCCCCCAAACCAGCATTATTGATGAACAGCAGCCTGATTCTTGCCAATTTTACCAGCCCCGCCGTGCTGTGTTTCCTGATTGGGGTGCTGGCCGCCCTGGTCAAAAGCGATTTGCGGGTACCGCCGCAGGTGCATGAAACCCTGTCGATGTATTTGTTGTTTGCCATTGGGCTTAAGGGCGGGGTGGCACTTTCCTATAGCAACCTGGCCGAAATTTTTTACCCCGCCTTGGCCACCCTTAGCTTGGGGGTGATAACCCCCCTGTTGGCCTTTGGCCTGGCGCGGCGGATTGGCCGACTGGACAGCCTGAATGCAGCGGCCTTGGCGGCGCATTACGGATCGGTATCGGCGGTAACCTTTATGGCGGCGTTAAATTTTGCCCATCAGGCCGCCATTACGCATGAGGGGTTTATGACCGCGCTGCTGGCGGTGTTGGAGATTCCCGGTATCGTTGTCGCCCTGATGATCGCCGGCTGTTTGGGCGGCACCAAAACCATCCGCCTGCGCCAAGTGGTGCATGAGGCGATTACGGGCAAAAGCGTGATTCTGCTGACCGGGGGATTGATGGTCGGGCTGTTGGCCGATCGGGGCGGGCTGGCCGCCATTTCCAACGTGTTTGTTTCGCCCTTTCAGGGGGTGTTGGCCTTTTTCCTGCTGGAAATGGGGGTGGTTGCCGCCAGCCGCCTTAAGGAATCGAAAGCATCGCTGGGCTTTATGCTGATTTACGGCACCGCCGTACCGCTGCTGTTTGGCGGGTTGGGGGTGCTGGCTGGTCACGCCGCGGGGTTATCCCAGGGGGGCATAGCGATTTTGGCCACCATGGCGGCCAGTGCCTCCTATATCGCTGCCCCCGCCGCGGTCAAAATGGCGCTGCCCGATGCCAACCCAGGCATCTATTTGACCGGCAGTATCAGCATCACCCTGCCCTTTAACATTGCCATCGGCATCCCCCTTTACTTTTCGCTGGCGGCGCTCTAACTAGGCTTAACGGGCACGATACAGTTATTCCACATTGGAACAACTGTAATGGCCTAGCAAAGGAAGCTAGCGGGGGATTATGGCAAGGGCAGGTGGCCAATCTTTGCGAAAAGCGCGGGGGATAGCCCTATTGGCGGTGGCGGCGCTGCTGCTGCACATGCTGTTGCCCTTCTATGCCTACTAC
>VEQJ01000269.1 GCA_018883285.1 Alphaproteobacteria bacterium | reverse complement strand
CGGCTATAGTGATGGTGTTTAGCTTGTTAAACTTTTTCATCTTTAAAGGAGTCAGAAATGACAAATTTTATTCAAACACGGTCGATTGACCAAAGAAATGGCCAGGGGGGCTTTGCCATCGGCCTTATCCTGCTGGTCGTCCTGTTGATCGCGGTTATCGTTGGCGCCATCGCCATCGCTTCACGTTCCAGCGGCAACTCTGGCACGCAGGAGAGGGATCGGGTGGCCGCCTCCAGCTTGCTGACCCAGGCACAAGGGATCAACAATGGTTTCACCCGCGCAACCCAGGGGGCCGGCATTACCAGTGATCGTGTTTATATGTCCTATACTGCTGGCACCACTGCTGCTTTACTAGCCGTTCGCAATGATCAGGCAAACTTAATCGGTCAAAATGGCTATTTTCCAGCCCCATCCATGAACGCCAGTGCCTACACAGCTGGAGCTTGCCCAGCTGACGGCAATCCCGTCGACACTGGGATCGTTTGTCAATTTATCCTGTCACGGATCCAGTTGAACAACGCAAACGGTCTTAGCTCCGTTGTGTACACGAGACCATTACTTGATGCTGTAACCAGACAAGTTAACTCTGTCTTGTGGAACGCTTCTCCGACTGGTGCGATCCCAACATTGGGTGTAACGATTGCGGCCGAAGTATCCACGCTCTGGGGCAAAAACAATGCGCCAGCAACCATTGGCAACCCAACCGTTATTACTGTGGCCTCAGCGGCATTACAGAATACGACGGCGATAACTCCCTGGAGTGGCGCAACAGCAACCAGTCTTGGGGTTACGGGAAGTAATATGCCCTCAATTAATGGTACTCAACGTGCTGAAGGTGCATTTAACGCGGGTTCAGCAACCTTGGGTGGCAACGTGTACTACCGCGTGTTTGACAACCTATAGACTATAGGTCAATGGGCAGGGCGGGGAATGGCTTAACGGCTGTTCCCCGCCTTGTTTTTTGTGCAGAGGGTGGATATAGGCTTAGCCCTCTTTTTGTTAGATGGGCAAGGGTTAGACAGAACTTGGCGCGCTGCACCCACGTCACCATGTCATCCTATCCGCATCAAGGTCGTCATCCTTTACCTACACGGAGATGACGGTAGAGTGAACACGTTAACGCTGTCATTCTCCCCCCAAGGAATTTAAATGTTGGGGAGAATCTCAAATCCTAACCATCGCACAAACGGCAACGTCGCATGCATCCTACCCACAGGGGGTAGGATGCTGAATTCAAGTTTGAAGTGCAACAAGGTGGATTGGGTAAAGGCCTCAAGAGGGGTGAGCCAGTTGAGGCTTTTGCGTGGTGTTAAGTTATGGTTTAAGATGGTTTCTTGATAATCCTCCTCAGAAATTTTTTTGGGGCTGACACCTAACATTTCTCATGTTAGGTGTCAGCCCCTTTATTATTTCTTGAAGCTCGTGAGCGCGGTCGCCCAGGCCTCCTTGAAGTTTCTATTTAAGGTTGATTCGGCAACCTTATTGACCGTTTCTTTAAATCCCAACACAGGCTTATAGGTGCTGGTAGTTTCCAAGGCGATAAGCATTTTTAACTTGCCATCGGGCAGTCGTTGGAAAAAGCCACCATGGCCGTTTACGGTTCCTGCGAACACGTCCTTACGCCCCTTAAGCGATTTGGTAATGTTGCGTGGCAGGTTGCCATACTGGTTAAGGTCAATGTTGGCTTTCAGCGGCATAAGATAGGATTTTTGACCACTGCCGCTGGTGTTGGTAGGGGTTCGAACACCCCCCGCCTCTTGCCGTTTTAGATAGGCCGCCTGCTTGTCCTTAACCAGCACGAAAGCGGTCAGGTTGCTTTTGGTAGCATAGCGGATCGTAACCGCGTTTTGGGTGAAGGGTGTTGGCCTATCCAACACATCCTGCAAATGTTTTTGCACCGCTGCCTTTGCCATCACGGCGGTGGCGTTAAGGGCTTTGCTGACAACAAAGGGCAGCTGGCTGGTGGCAATCAGGTTGAGGCGCTTTTGAAGCTGCTCAACATTGCTGGTGAACTTCAGCTGCATTAGCCAACAATCCCTGCCACGACCTTAGCCGCCACCGCCTTTATCACCTCAAAGCTAAGGGTTAAGCCCTTTTCCCTAGCCACCGTCTTAATGCGATTCCACATGGGCTTTGACCGCATGGTTTCCAGCAGCTGATGGCCACCCCACGTTAGGCTGGTCG
>VEQJ01000030.1 GCA_018883285.1 Alphaproteobacteria bacterium | reverse complement strand
CCCCAGGGCAATGGCGGCATCCCGCCAGGCTTGGGGCACCGCATACAGCGCATCATCGGCCATCGAGGCGACAAAGGGAATGATCATCACCCCCACCACCAGCCCGCAGGCCAAGGCGCTTTCCGCCGACACCGCAATCCCCAGCTGTCCGCCAAGATAATGCAGCAAGGGGGCAACCACCAGGGCGGCAAAGAATCCATAAACCACGGTGGGAATGCCCGCCAGCAGTTCCAGCAGCGGTTTAAGCCGATTGCGTTGCCCTGCAGTGGCATATTCCGCCAGAAAAACAGCCGCGCCCAGGCCGATTGGCACCGCCAGCAGTAGCGCCAGCACGGTAATCAGTAGGCTACCAGTCAGCAGGGGTAACAGCCCAAATTGCCCCTCAACCAGCCCCTGATCCGCCCGCATCCCAATTTGCGGTTGCCAAACCAAGCCGAACAGATAATCCACCAGCCCGACCCGCTGCAAAAACCCGACTGCCCCGCTGAACAGGGTCATCACCATGCCCAGGGTGACCAGCACCGCCAGGCTGGCGGCCAGGGCGAACAGCGCGGTTAAGGCACCCTCACGCCTGCGTTGCCAGCGACGGCGGCGTTGGCGCTGTGATTCGGTCAGGGCGGCGGCGGCATTCATGGGGAGGTGTCGTTCAGGGGGCGGTTGGCGCGATATAGCCAGAAAGCTTGGCGCGCGTGGCGGCACGTTCGGCGGCGGGCAACGGCACCAGGCCAGCGCTGGTTAAATACCCATCCTCCCCCTCCGCCGATTCATCCAACAGGCTTTTGGCAAAGGCGGCCGCCTGGGGTGCCTGGGGAGATTGGCGCAACATCGCCCCATCCGCATATACATAAAGACGGCGTGCCAGCGGATAGGTGCCATCGGCAATGCTGTCCAGCGATGGGCTGACCCCATTCAGTTTGACGGCACGAAAGCTGTCGCGCTGCTGATCAAAATAACTGTAGCCGAACAGACCATAGCTGCCCGGTTGCGCCTTAAGTTTTTGCATCATCAGGTCATAATTTTCGCCCGCCTCAATAAAGCGGCCATCGCGGCGCCATCCCGCACAGGCCGCTTGGCGCACCGCTTCCGCCAGCTTGGCATAGGTGGGCAGGGCGGCACAGCCCTTAGCCGTCAACAGCTCAATCAGGGCGTCGCGCGTACCCGCGCTGGGCGGGGGGCCATAAATCACGATGGGTTGGTTGGGCAGGGCGGCATCAATCTGCGCCCAATTTTGGTAAAAATTGCTGACCAACTGGCCGTTTTGGTCGGGCACCTTATCGGCCAGCGCCAAAAACAACTGGGCGGCGCTTAGGCTTAAATCCTGGGTTTTTTTGCTGTGCGCCAGGACGATACCGTCAAAACCGATGGGCATCTCCAGCAGATCTTTACGGCCATTGGCGGCACACAACTGCCGCTCGCTGTCCTTAATCGGGCGGGATGCGTTGGCAAAGGCGGGATGACTGCCGCTGTTGGCATCTTTGGAGGAGCAGAACAGCTTAAAACCGCTGCCCGTGCCCAGGCTTTCGACAATTGGGGTGGGGTAGCCAGCCTGGCCAAATTTTTCCGCGACCAGGGTCACCATCGGGTAAACGGTTGCCGATCCAACAATTCTAAGGCGTTGCTGATCCGCTGGCTGTTTGGGTGCGGGGGATTTGGATGCTGGCTTGGGCTGCGTATCGGCCAGGGCGATAGCCCCAGGGGTAAGGGGGCTGGCCAGCAAAAGGCCGCACAACAGCGCCCATAGAGCGGGGGAAAAAAAGCGTTGGGAACGACGGGGCATGTGGGCAAACCATGACGAAATGGACGGCGACAACAGCTTAGGCGGCTTCACAAATTTTGGCCAGCGATAAAAATTGCGAAAAAACGCCAGAAGCCCAACGAAACAGTTGAACTTCGGTTGGGAATTTGCTAAGGCTGCTAGTCCTCAATCATTAATAGGAACACGTTGTTATGGCGTTAAAGATTCGTTTGGCTCGCGGTGGAACAAAAAAACGGCCGTTTTACAAGATCGTAGTGGCGGAAGCCACCAGCCCGCGCGATGGTCGCTTTGTGGAGCGGGTAGGCTCCTACAACCCCATGTTGCCGCAGGGGCACGCCGATCGCGTCGTGTTGCAGACCGAACGGGCGCAACATTGGTTAAGCGTTGGTGCCTTGCCAACCGACCGCGTCGCGCGCTTTTTGGCCAATGCCAATCTGATTGCGGCGATTCCGCAGACCGAAACCCCCATTCGCAGCGCCCCTAAGAAAAAAGCGCAGGAGCGGTTAAAGGCGGCGGCTGATGCCATCGCTAAGGCTGAGGCTGCGGCCAAGGCTGCTGCCGAAGCGGCTGAAGAGGCCAAGAAAAAGGCCGCTGAGGAGGCTGCTGCTGCCGCCGCTGCACCGGCTGAGCCTGCCCCAGAAGCTGAAGCTGCAGCTGAACCTGCAGCTGCTGAGGAAACGGCCGAGGCCGCCACCGAAGAAAAAGCTGACGAATCCGCCGCTTAGGTCGGGCTAGCCTGATTATCTGGCCTGACTGTTCCGCTAGGCTGTTGCCCCGATCGCTGATGGAATGCGCGCGCCCAAAATGCGCCTGCCTCTAAGATGGTTATAAGCCAATGCGTTATCCTAACCTCAACACATTAAATTTTTGATCGGTATATCAAAATCCAATTTTAAACAATAGGTTGCGTCTTGTGAATTCTCCGCCTGCGCGAAAATGACGACCGTTTGCCCTGATTAGGAATTATCCTGCTGCCAGATTTGTTGGCGGCGTTGTTCCTGTTCCAGCTTTTGTTTCTGAAACCGTTCCCAGGCTTCTTGATCAGGAAATTCGGTGGGGGTCATGGCGGCCTGCAAATCCATATCAACCATCAGATGGTGCCAATCCGCCTGCCACCGTTGCCGCAGGGCGCCCTCATCCCCTAGGCGGCGATAGGGTGCCAAGATGTTGTTGATGGCGGGTTGTTGCAACAGGCTGATGCCATCCTGCATGCCCCGTTGTTGCAGGTCGGTCATTAAGCCCTGGGCGTTGAGGGGGGCGCACAAAGCCTCAGCCATTGCGCCGCGCAACCGATCCAACGCGGGATGATGCAGGGGCAGCTGCATCACCTCCTCCGCGACATCCGCCCACAGCTGGGGGTGATCCATCACCACCCGCAGCAGGCTGGCCACCTGCAACTGTTGCAAGCGGGCGGGGTGAATCGGTTGTGGGGCGGGGGGCGCACCATCCTGCAGGCCATTTTGTTTGGTGTGGGAACGGCGGTTTGGGCCGCGTAAGTATGGGGTACCAGCTTGCGAATGGGATGATAACCTGGCGCCGCCAGCGGGCTGTTGCTGATAGGGCGCCAACCAGTTGGCCAATTGTTGCGCCACCCCATGCTGATATTCCTGCCGCAGCACGGGATCGGGGATCAGCCCAATAAGGTCGCGCACCAGCCGATGCAGCTTGGCGCGGGCGGCGGGCTTGGTCAGATCCAACCCCTCAGCGTTCAGGCTGACAATCGCTTGCTCCAACGTCATCGGCGACTGCTGCAAATTCATCCAGGCGGCGGCACCATGGCGTTGCAACAGGCTGTCGGGGTCATCGCCGGCGGGCAGGCGGATGTAGTCCAGCTGGCGGCTTTCGGTTATCAACGGCATGGCCAGCTGCAAGGTACGAAGAGCTGCCCGCCGCCCCGCCGTATCCCCATCCAGGCAGATGGTCAGGTGGTCACAATGGCCAAAGGCTAGGCGCAGATGGTCGGCGGTGATGGCGGTGCCTAGGGGGGCAACCGCATAGGCAAAGCCCGCCTGATGCAGGGCGATAACGTCCAAATACCCCTCCACCAGAATTAGGCGGCGTTGGGATGACCCCGCATGGGGCATGGATGAATCCGTGGATCCCGCCGCCGCGCCCTTGATTTTGGCCGAATCTTTAGCCGAATCTTTTACCGATTTTTGGCCAGTCTGCCGGGATTGTTTAACCTGATGCAGGCCATAAAGAATATGACTTTTTTGGAACAGGGGGCTTTCAGGGGAATTGAGGTATTTGGGCTGATCCCCCGATAACACCCGCCCCCCAAAGCCACAAAGGCGCCCGCGATCATCGCGAATGGGAAAGATGATGCGGCCGCGAAACCAATCGAAAAAGCGGTTGTCGCGCTTGCCCAACAGGCCAATTTCCACCGAGGCCGTGGTATCCAGCTGCTGTTTTTGCAACCAATGACTCAGCGGGTTGCCATCACTGGGGGCAAAGCCCAGCTCAAACTGTTCGATGGTTTGTTGGCTTAGGCCGCGTGCGGTCAGATAGGATCTGGCCGATGCCCCGGGCGATTCGGCCAGCTGTTGATGAAACCACTGGCTGCCGCGCTCCAACAACTGACGCATCTTATCGGATTTGTGCTGTTGCTGCTCCATCCGCGCTTCATCGCCTGGATTGGTGGTGGGCAGGGGCAGGTTCGCCTCCGCCGCCAGCGCGCTAACCGCCTCAGCAAAAGTTTGGCCGTGATAGGCCATGGCGAATTGGAACAGATCGCCCTTAGCCCCACAGCCAAAGCAGTAGTAAACGCCCTTATCCTCACTAACTTGAAAGGATGGGCTTTTTTCTTCATGAAAGGGGCAACGGCCAACCAACCTGTTGCCTTGGCGGCGCATGGCGACATGGCGGCCAACATAGCCGGCCAGGGGCACCCGATCGCGTATCTGTTCAACAAAATCGTCCGAAAACCGCATGGACGCCCCCACCTTTCCGCTTTTCCATCGCTTGCCTGGCCGCCTGCCCGTATAGGGTTATGGTGCCTGGCCAGCTGTTCGGCAGCCTTACCCTACTATGCACCAATTTTTGGTATTTGCGAAAGCCATCTAACCGTCGTATAGAATGGGTATCTCGATACGTCACCAACGATTCCTATCATGACCACGAAAACACCAAACTCTTCCAATTCCGATGCCGCCCTTGCTGGTGGGCATGAGGCCACCACCGCCAGCCGCCGCGACTTTCTAACCATGGCCGCGGGGGGCATGTGCGCCCTGGGGGCGGGGGTAGCCCTGGTTCCCTTTGTCGACAGTATGAATCCCGCCGCCGACACCCTGGCCGCCGCCAGTATTGAGGTGGATATTTCCAAGGTGCAGCCGGGGCAGGGCATGACGGTCAGCTGGCGGGGTAAGCCCGTCTTTATCCGTCGCCGCACGCCAGAGGAAATTGCCGAGGCGGAGAAGGCTAGCCTGGCCGACCTTAAGGATCCCCAGGCCGATAAGGATCGGGTGCAAAAGCCCGAATGGCTGGTGCTGATTGGTATTTGCACCCATTTGGGCTGTGTGCCACTGGGGACTAAGCCAACCGAAACACGCAGAGAGTATCAGGGTTGGTTCTGCCCCTGCCACGGGTCGGCCTATGACACCTCTGGCCGTATTCGTCAGGGCCCTGCCCCCACCAATCTTGAGGTTCCCCCCTATAATTTTGTCAGCGATACGGTGATAAAAATTGGCTAAGTTTGTTTGCTAATCGACCCCCCGATACATTCATAAAGGTGTTTTCATGTCTGCCCCTAACGCCCCGCAAAAACCCGGTTTAATTGGTTGGTTGGATTACCGACTGCCGATTTTTGGCTTTATGAATAAAGAGTTGCGGGAGTATCCGACCCCGAAAAACCTCAGCTATGCCTGGAACTTTGGCTCGTTGGCGGGCATCATTCTGCTGATTATGATTTTGTCGGGGTTGTTTTTGGCGATGAACTACACGCCCAGCACCGATAAAGCGTTTGACAGTGTTGAGCGGATCATGCGCGATGTCAATTTCGGCTGGTTGTTACGCTATATCCATGCCAATGGCGCCTCAGCCTTTTTCGTGGTGGTCTATCTGCATATGGCGCGGGGGCTGTATTACGGATCCTACAAAAGCCCGCGGGAGCTGTTGTGGATTATCGGCGTGGCGATTTTGCTGTTGATGATGGCGACCGCCTTTATGGGTTATGTGTTGCCCTGGGGGCAGATGAGCTATTGGGGCGCAACCGTTATCACCAACCTGTTTTCGGCGATTCCGGTGGTGGGCGATGATATTGTGACCTGGCTTTGGGGTGGTTTTTCGGTGGATAACCCAACGCTGAACCGCTTTTTCGTGCTGCACTATCTGTTGCCCTTTGTGATTCTGGGCGTGGCCTTTTTGCACATGATCGCGCTGCACACCCACGGCTCCAACAACCCCACTGGGTTGGATGCGAAGAAAGAGGATAAAATTCCCTTCCACCCCTATTACACCATCAAGGACTTGTTCGGGTTGGGGGTGTTTTTGATCCTGTTTTCGGTGTTTGTGTTTTATGTTCCCAACTATTTGGGGCATCCCGACAATTACACGCCCGCCAACCCGTTGGTGACGCCCGCGCATATCGTGCCGGAGTGGTACTTCCTGCCCTTCTACGCCATTTTGCGGGCGGTGCCTGACAAATTGGGGGGTGTCATGCTGATGTTCGGCTCGATAGCCCTGCTGGCCGCGCTGCCCTGGCTGGATCGTCATCCGGTGCGCAGTGGCCGCTATCGCCCGCTGTTCAAAAAGTTTTTCTGGCTGTTTGTGGTCAATGCCCTGGTGCTGGGTTGGGCGGGGGGTAAGCCGGCTGAGGGGCACTATCTGCTGATTGGCCGCCTGTGCACCGCCTATTACTTTATTCATATGCTGGTGGTGTTGCCACTGCTGAGCAAATTTGAAAAGCCCCATCCCTTGCCAACCTCAATCGCGGCGGCATCATGACCATGACGATGACCAAACGATCCTTAGTTTTTGTCGCCCTGTTACTGGCAGCTATGGCGCAGCTGTCGCCCGCGCAGGCGGCTGGTGAGGCGGAACCATTGCCCCAGCATGATTGGAGCTTTGCGGGGCCCTTTGGCACCTTTGACCGTGGCGCTTTGCAACGGGGGTTTCAGGTGTATCGTCAGGTTTGTTCTGCCTGCCACGGCATTAAGCGGGTCGCCTTTCGCAATCTGGCCGATTTGGGCTATTCCGCTGAAGAAATTAAGGCGATTGCCGCCGAGTATCAGGTGACCGATGGCCCCAATGATGATGGTGAGATGTTTCAGCGTAAGGCAACGCCCGCCGATCGTTTCCCCAGCCCCTATGCCAATGAAAAGGCGGCCAGGGCGGCCAACAATGGTGCCTATCCGCCCGATCAATCGTTAATTGTTAAAGCCCGCCACGATGGGGCAAACTATGTCCGCGCCCTGCTGTTGGGCTATGGGGAGGCACCCGCTGGCATGAAGATTCAGGACGGCATGCATTACAACAAATATTTTCCTGGCCACCAAATTGCCATGGCATCCCCCCTGATGGAGGGGGTGGTGACCTATCAGGATGGCACCCCCGCCACCCAGGAACAGATGGCCAATGATGTCGTCACCTTCCTGGCCTGGGCGGCGGAGCCAGAGGCTGAAGCGCGCAAGCGGATGGGGCTTAAGGTCATGATCTTCTTGGTGCCGATGACCATCGCGCTGTATTTGTTGAAGCGCAAAATCTGGTCACGGGTTAAGCATTAGGTCATTAACGCGAATCCACGCCATCTGGTTGAAACGAAAATACTTTATAGTCGTTTCAATTTAGAAATATCCAGCCTGCGAAAATGTTACGAGGTCGAGAAACGGAGCGGAGTGTACCCAGAAGTACATGAGCACCGTATCGCAGAGATCGTGATATTTGCAGCACTGGAGATTTCTAAAGTGGAATGACTATAGCGGTTAAATCGCCCGCATGATATGCAAAACCACCAGCTTGTCACCCATGCTGTGCGGGCTATTTAATCCTGGCGCCCCTTAATCTTGGCACAAGTCATTTGCACCGTTTCATCCTGCATCACCGTTGGGCTACCGCCCCTGTCTTCCCTCTCCCCCTGACTCCCTCCCGCAGGGGGGGGTGGATTCAGTAAGCTTGGTTATGCAGCTGCCTTCTTAGGATTTAAAATATCTTCAATTTTTCTCAATAGATCAGAAAAAATACCTTTTTGATTCTGATAAACTATTTTGCATATATTCTTCATTAATAACGTATCTTTATCTTCAGATGCGATTAGATGTTTAGTGAGTGTATACACGAGATCATGATCGTCACTCAAAACCTGAATGTTATTTTTTAGCTTTGCCCAGTCGCTTTCATTTATATCGTATTCATCAAGTATTTTTTGCTTAATATTGTCATTTTTTATTTGAGATATAATAAATTTTTCGGGAGAAAAGCCGCCTGGAAGCTTTGCAGTATATACATTAGGTTCTTTAGGTTCTTTTTGTTTTAACAAGTCATCCTTAGCATCTCCATCCCATATAATCAAAACATTTTTACCATTTGATTTTGCAATAACTTCTGCTTTTGTTAAAAGCTCGTCTTGACCTCCGTAACTATTAATTCGAACAATATCTCTTTGTTTTTTATTGATGCATAAATTTATAAAATTTGCTGACATTTCATCTTCGCAGACGATAAAAAGGGAGGCATTCGCTTTTCCACCAACGCTATAAACTGCATTTTCAATGTTGGGCATGTGGGTAAAATAGACTTCATTATTTTCTGAGCGCTCCGCCAGCATAACGCTTTCCTTTGGACAGCATCGGAGGAAATCTGGTGAGTGGGTCGTGATTAAAATCTGCAATTTTTTCTTTCTTGCTATATCAAGAATAGCATCAACTAGCTTCTCCATCGTAGCTGGATGAAGTCCAATTTCAATTTCTTCAATCGCTATGATTGACCCATCTTTAGCCGATAGAAGTGTATCAAGTATATAAGTAAGGCACTCTTCACCTGCACCCGCATTAAAGCTGGTGTGCGTTGAATTATACTCATTCAAACGATGCGATGATGCAGAATTTGGGTTTTCATATGGTGTAAGAGATGTATAGGGTTTGCCCATAATTTCTCCCATATATATTGATAAATCTTGATTTTCTATGTTTGTTTTGTGTTTTTTTAGGCTTCGGAATTCTTTTGAATATCCTTTTTTTTCAAAAGTTGGGACTATCCGAGAAAGGCCAACAAATTTACATCCCCGTATCGGCCTGCGCGGAACCCCATTTTTTTTCATATAGCGCATCCAGCGCTGTTCTCCCTTAGCAAATTCATCGCGCTTACCGTCGGCATATTCCCACGTTATTTTAATGCCGGATTTATGCTTGTCTTTATCAGAAAAGCCAAAAAAATAGCCAAAATCATAACATTTTTTCTTTGTTGAGGAAATTTTTAAAGATGAATCGTCATGAAATGCGAGGACAGAAAGAGCAAGAAAAGTTGTTTTTCCTGTGCTGTTAGGGCCGCAAAGAACTGTAACTGGGAATTGAAATTCAAGGCGGCTATTTTTTATTCCACGCAGTGCAGATCCATCACCTATAGAAACAGCCTTTAGGTAAGTATTTTGTTGATAATGGTTTTCCCACATAGCTTGTAGCGATCTAACAAGCTTAGGACGACTTTCTCTGGCGCTCATTATGCTATCTCCTTATGAATTTTCTGGTATCTTTGATTGGGTCTCAACCTATTATCTCCATCCTGTTAATGAAGTGCAAGTGGGCGGCGTGCCCCCCCATATATTCACATCCTGCCTTGTCATCCATGGGCGGCGTGCATAGAC
>VEQJ01000268.1 GCA_018883285.1 Alphaproteobacteria bacterium | reverse complement strand
CAATTACAGGCTTGGCAGGATCCGCGGCAACCGCAACGGGGGCGGCGGGGGCTGCAACCGCTGCAGCAGCGGCCGCAGGGGCGGCAACAGGTACCGTAGCCTGCACCGTAATCTGTTTGGCCAACCTAAGGCGGAAATCGCCCGACTGCACCTCAATTTCCGAAAGGCCAGTGTCGTTGATCAGTTCGGCCAGCTGGCGAAGCAATTTGCGGTCAAGATCGGCTAAAGCAGTCATGGGGGTCACTCATTCGATGGTTAGGATGAAGAAGAAAGGGGATCAGCCAACAGCTGTGCCACGGCGCGAACGCCCAGCAGGTAACTGTCGGCACCAAAGCCACTGATAAGGCCAACAACGCCGGCAGCCGTCACGCTGTGGCTTCGAAAAGCCTCCCGCGCATGGATGTTGGACAAATGCACCTCCACAACGGGGATGGTAATCGCGCGGATGGCATCCAGCAAGGCAATTGAGCTGTGGCTGTAAGCACCAGGATTGATGACAATGCCGACAAATTCGCCTGCGGCCGCCTGCAACCAATCGACCAACTGCCCCTCATGATTGCTTTGGCGACAGCTAAGGTTATAGCCCAGCTCAGACGCCAATTGTTGGCAGCATTGATCAATTTGCGCCATGGTCGCCGATCCGTAAATCGACGGCTCACGCATGCCCAGCATATTTAGGTTGGGGCCATGCAACAGCAGCAGTTTGGGTTTGGGCATTTCGATCATTGCTCACTTGATAGGGGGGCTCAGGCGCCTAACGCCGTCATTCCTTTAGACGCAAACGGGGTCAGCGTAAACGTCTGCATGAATGCCTGGTTGGTTAAGCATAGGATCGGAAGATCGTTGGTGTATCGAACAGCCATGGGAACGGACTATAAACAAATCGCAGCCCTCTGCCAAGCCCGATGAAAAAGCCATTGTTTTTTAATTGCTTATAGAATCATAAAGCCAGAAACAGTCCCAAACAATCGACTCTATTTTTTCAAAATGGCGTCGGTGAAGTCGGCCTTATCGATATTAGCCCCCGTTAGATTGGCACCTATTAACACAGCGCGACGCAGGCTGGCTCCCCGCAGGTCAGCGCCAGCAAGGTTTGCCCCCGTCAGATTCACGCCATTGAGATTGCTGTTCACCAACCTGGCATTGCTAAGGTTGGTTGGCCACAATTTGGAACCTGGTAGCGCACTACTGGCACGCATAATAACAGCTTTAAGAACAGCATCCCTGAGATCTGCATGGCTAAGATCAGCACCCGTTAAATTGGCACCAGCCAAATTGGCCTTGGACAGATTGGCATCCCGCAAGCTGGCCGCACTAAGATTCGTCATGACCAACAGCGCACGGAACAAATTGGCCTCAACCAGCAAGATTTCCTGCAAATCGGCTCCGCTAAGGTTGACATGATTCAAATCAAAACCACTAAGATCCCGTTTGACCAATATCGCCCGCTGCCCCTTGGCACCCTGTGAATCAATCCATTGCACATGGTTGGCCAACACCTCGTCCAATTTGCGGGGTTGGTTGCGGCTTTTATCTTGCAGCATGTCAACCAATTCTGGCGGGGCGCTGTCATCAAAGACTGTGCCCGTGATATCCATATTATCAATAACAGCGTTGTCAAAATTGGTATGGCTAATGACCGCATAACTTAGGGATGACCCCTTAAGATTGGCATAGCTTAAATCGGCGTTAGACAAATCCACATTGGATAAATCCGCATTACGCAAATCCACCGAACTCAGGTTGCATCCGCGCAGATAGGCTCCTTTAAGGTTAGCCCCTGTCATGATGGCATTGCGCAAATCCGCGCCGTTTAGATTAACATTGGGCATAACGGCGTCATCCAAACGACTGAACGACAGATCCGTTCTGACCTCTTCCGCGGCCTCATTAACATGGCGAACAATCGCCCCCACCCGCAAATCGGCCTCCGTTAAATTGGCTCCACGCAGATTGGCGTTACGAATTTTAACCCCACGCATGCTGGCACGCATCAAATTGGCTTCAGAAAAATTGGCACGTTCCAAATTGGAACAAAACAAATCTGAAAAACTTAGATCGGTGCCTGCAAAATTGCCCTCTTGTAGATCACAACCCATCATTTTTGCCGACTTAAGCATGCGATTAGGAATTTGGATTTTTGCTAAGACCCGACCAGAAAGCACCAAACGGGATCCTGTTTCCTCTGCATCAACC
>VEQJ01000029.1 GCA_018883285.1 Alphaproteobacteria bacterium | reverse complement strand
ATCGATCCGCCGTCTTGATGTAGTCGGGCAATCGTGCAGCGTTCTTCCAGCGTAAGCTGGCTGTATCTTCTTTTTTCCATAGCAACATCACCTTATCAAGATGTTGCACTTCGTTTGTGAATTTAGAGAATCTATCAACTGCCCCGTAACCTGTTGTCGCCACCTCGTCGTCACTTCCGCGCCCTATCCAAAGTAAAAGCGGGGGATCCATAGGGCGGAACCGCCAGGTTGTGCGATGAAGGTTGGTGGATCTCCGCCTGCGCGGAAATGACAAGGGAGTGAACACAATCAACAATGTCATTCTCCCCCTTGTGGGGAGAATCTCAAAACCTAGCCGTCAAACAAGCGGCGCGGGGATTAAGGAGATCCTACCCAACATTTAAATTTCTTGGGGGTAGGATGACAACGGAGTGGCGGCAATAGAGGTAGAATGACATTGTTGCGCAGATAGAGTAAACTGGTTTCTTAGCCATTGATAAAATCGCCCCGTAACCCCCCACCCGCTTTGGGCTGGTTAAGGCATGGGCAATCCGTTAAGGGGGGCGCAGCAATTCTATTATGATGATCGTGGCCGTTGTGCGTCGCCTAATCCGTTTCCTGACATGGTTCAACCGCCGCCTGCTGATGCGGGTGGTTGGCGGCTGCCTGTTGCTATGGCTCATGGGCTTTGGCTGGTGGCTGTTTAGTCTGCCGCCCGTGATGACCGATGCGGTGGCGGTGGGCGGTCAGGATGGGGCGGCGCCGATGATGCCCCGCAACCTGGTGCCCGCCGACGCGATTGTGGTGCTGACCGGTGGGGTGGGGCGGATTAACAGCGGCCTTAGCCTGCTGGCCGATGGCCTGGCGCCGCGCTTGTTCATCAGCGGCGTTCACAAAAAGGTCGATACGCAACAGATGGCTAAGGCCAAGGGCGCGGGTGAGGGGAAACGACGGTGGCTGGACTGCTGCGTCACCCTTGGCTATCACGCCCGCGACACCATCGAAAATGCGGCGGAGGTGGCCGATTGGGTGCAAAAGCAGGATCCGCCCGTTGCCCATCTGTACCTGGTAACGCACCGATTGCACATGCCGCGGGCGCTGTACCTGCTAAGGCAAAGCCTGCCTGACCAGATTGTCATCACCCCCTATCCGATTGCCGACCCCTATGGCCGTGCGGATTGGCGATTCTGGAGCTTTGCCATCAGCGAATACAGCAAGGGCCTGGCCGTGCGGATGCTGTATTAGCGTTGAGAGCGTGAGGCAGTAGCGGCAACGGCAGCAGGGCGACCCCTGTTGCCAAGCCTTAAGTGACCAGTTGTTTGCCCCACAGCGGCTTAAGCCGTTCCAGGATCAGCAGCAATAGGGCGCTGATGGCCAGGCACAACAGCCAATCATGGGCATGCACGGCGCCAAAGCGGAAAATGGCCTGCAGCATGGGTAGGTTAAGCACCGCCAGCAGCAATAGCCCAACGGCACCCAACACCCACCACAGCATGCGGTTGGCGCTGACAAAGGCTTGGCGCAGCGAGCTGGCAAAGGAACGATTGACCAGCACCAGCACGATGGTGGTCATCACCAGGCACAGAAAGCTTAGGGCGCGCACCTCTGGCACGGGCAGGCCGCGGTGCAAGGCGATGGTGAACACCGCCATGTTGACCGCCAGCATGATGCCGCCCTGCAACAGGCTCCAGGCGACCAATTGGCGGCTGAACAGCACGCTGCTGGGCGATCGGGGCGGGCGTTGCATGACGTTCGCCTCCTCCCTCTCCGCCTCCAGCACGATTGAGCAGATCGGGTCAATCACCATTTCGATAAAGGCAATCAACAGGGGGGTCAGCAGCAGTGGCATGCCGAATAGCAGCGGGATGATGGCCAGGCCAGCAATCGGGATATGCACCGCCAGAATAAAGCCAATCGCCTTACGCAGATTGTCGTAAATGCGGCGACCAAGGCGTATGGTCGTGACGATGGAGCCAAAATCATCGTTCAACAAGACAATATCGGCGGCTTCGCGCGCCACATCGGTGCCACGCTGCCCCATTGCGATCCCAATATGGGCGGCTTTGAGTGAGGGGGCGTCGTTGACCCCATCGCCGGTCATGGCCACCACCTGCCCCGCCGCTTTCAGGCTGTTGACCAGGCGCAGTTTTTGTTCGGGCATGATGCGGGCAAACACATCGGTGGTTGCCAGTTGGTGCGCCAGCGCGTCATCGTCAAGTTGCCCCATCTGCTCCCCCGTCATGACCTGGGCATGGTTGATGCCGACTTGGCGGGCGATGGCGCGGGCGGTTTCGGGGTAATCGCCCGTGATCATGATGACCCGAATACCGGCGGCGTGGCATTCGGCCACCGCATCCCTGGCTTCAGCGCGCAGGGGATCGGCCAAGCCTATCAGCCCCAAAAACCGAAAGGCAAAGGCGGCCGGAGAATTGGGTAGAGAATCGGGTAGGGAGTTGGGCAGAGGCGGCGTAAAGCTGGCCGTTGCCACCGCCAGCACCCGTACCCCCTGCGCCGCCATTTGGCGAACATTGTTGTGCAGCTGTTCCTGCTGGTCATCGATCATGCGGCAAAGCCCCGCGATGGCTTCGGGCGCCCCCTTGCAGGCCACCAACAGGTCGGCGGCGTTATCCTGTTGCCAGACCTGGGTCACCGCCAGCAGCTCAGGGCTCAGGCCATAGTGTTTTTGCAGGGTTTTGCCCTGATACAGCCCGCGCGCCAAGCCCTCATGCGCGTGAATCAGATCGTGAAAGGCTTTTTCCATTGGGTCAAAGGGATCCACACTGCACGCCAGCCCGCCGATAACCAACAGCTGCTCTAACGCGGGGGGCATGGTGCCGCCGCCCACAGGTGCCGCCCCAGCCTGATCCGCGATCCAGTGATCATCCTGGCTCAACAACTGGCAAATCGTCATGCGGTTTTCGGTCAGGGTGCCGGTTTTGTCGGTGCACAGGATGGTGGCGGATCCCAGGGTTTCGATGGCGGTGGCGTGCCGCGTCAACACTTTGGCTTTGGAAATGCGCCAGGCACCCATCACCATAAAGACGGTCAGCACCAGCGGAAATTCCTCAGGGATCATCGACATGCTGATGGCAATGCCGTTCAGCATCCCATCCAGCCAGGATCCGCGCAGCAGACCCAGCAGTAGCACGGCGCCAGCACTGACAACTATCGCCAGCAGGCCAATCACCCGCACCAGGGATCGCGTTTGCTGCCTAAGCCGTGGAGTCTCTGCGCTGATGGTGCCAAGGGCGGCACCGATTTTGCCAATCTCACTGTGGCGTCCGGTTGCCTGCACCACCGCCTTGCCCTGCCCCCGCACGATTAACGATCCAGAAAAGACAAAGGGCTGGTGATCGCCGCCCGCCCGCCCCATCCCCTCATCGGGTTGGGCAATCCGCTTGCTGACGGGCACCGCCTCACCCGTTAGCAGCGATTCGTCGCACATCAGGCCGTTGTCTTCGATCACCAGGGCATCGGCGGGCACCCGATCCCCTTCCATCAGCACGATCCAATCGCCTGGCACCACCTCACGGTTCGGGATGCGGATGGTTTGGTTGTCGCGGATGACCAGCGCGCGCGGGCTGGTCAGCTGGCGCAGGCTATCCAACACATGCTCGCTGCGAATTTCCTGCACAATTGTTACCACCACCGACAGGGTCATGAACACCGACAGGATCAGGGCGTCCCAAAATTCCCCCAACACAAAATAAATCGCGGTGGCGGCCAGCAGCAGGGCGAACATCGGTTCATGCAGCACGTTCCACACAATACTAAGGGCGCTGCGCCGCTCCGTCCTGGGCAGTTCGTTATAGCCGACGCTGGTTAGGCGCTGAACGGCTTCGTTGGTGGTCAGTCCTGGCATGGTGGTTGGCTCAATCGATGGGAAAATGTGAAAAAGTGGGATTGCTTAGGGGCAATATACCATTTATCTTGTGGCCATGCCTATAGTCATTCCCCTTTAAAAACATACAGCGCTGCAAATGCTTTGACCTTCTGCGATACGGTGATCATGTGCTTCTGGATCCAGGCCAATCTGTTTCACAACCCCATGACATTTTTGCAGGTTGTATCTTTCTAAAGGGCAACGACCATAGCTGGCTTAGAATCAATTGCGCGAAAGACCACGATGCCCCCCGATACAAATGCCGCCCCCGCCATTCACCTGGTTGACAGCCATTGCCACCTGGATTTCCCTGAGCTGTCGGCGGATCTGGCGGGTATTTTGGCGCGGGCAGAGGCGGCGGGGGTGCAAACCATGCTGACCATTGGCACCAACCCAGCGGAGTGGGAAAGCAATCGGCGGCTGGCGGCACGCTATCCCCAGATTTACTACACCGCGGGGGTGCACCCGGATGAGGTGGCGGCGGTTGGGCTGGTCGGGGTTGATCGCCTGATCGCGCTGGCGCAGGATCCCCGCATGGTCGGCTTTGGCGAAACGGGGCTGGATTATTATCGCGGCGCCGAATCGGCGGCGTTGCAGGCGCAAAGCTTTGCCGATCATCTGGCGGCGGCGGCGGCCACCAACCTGCCCGTCATTGTTCACACCCGCGCCGCGGAGCAGGATACGGTGAGCCAGCTGCAGGCCGCCAAACAACGCTATCCCAACCTGCGCGGCGTTATCCATTGCTTTACGGGCAGCGCGTGGCTGGCGGAGCAGGTGTTGCCGATGGACTTTATGATTTCCATTGCGGGGGTGGTGACCTTTAAGAATGCCGAACCCCTGCGCCAAGTGGTGCGGGATATTGTGCCGCTGGACAAATTGTTGGTGGAAACCGATGCGCCCTTTTTGGCGCCCGTGCCCCATCGCGGCAAAGCCAATGAGCCTGGCTTTGTGCGCCATACCGCCGAAATGGTTGCGCAGCTTAAGGGATGCAGCCTGGCCGAAGTCGCCACCACCACCACCGCCAATTTCCACCGCCTGTTCACCCGCACCAGCGCGGGGGGTTAACCCCTAGGGTCACGCTGTAGCGCGGATCAGCACCCCAACAACTCCGCAATGCGGTGCAGGGCGGGGCGGGTGATCGACGGCGGATGAACCAGGGCGATACGGACAAAGCCTTCGCCAGGGTTGGGCAAATCCTGACCCGTCAGGGGATCGCTATCGCTGCGCCCCAAATAGCGCCCGGGCAGCACTTTGATGCCCGCCTCCTGCCACAGCCTGCGGGCAAAATCTTCGTCATCGCCAACCGCCAGCCACAGGAAAAAGCCCGCCTGCACGGGGTGGAATCCGCCATAGCCCGCAAAGACTTCGGCCGCGATCGCCAGATTTTCGCGATACAGCGCCCGATTGGCCTCCACATGCCCCTCATCCTGCCACAACAGGATGGAGGCCTCCGACACCGGCCCCTGCACATAGTTGCCGCCGTGGCTGATCAGCCGCACCATCTCCTGCGTCATCAGCTCCCCCGCCGCCATAAAGCCAGAGCGAAGGCCGGGCACGCTGGATCGTTTCGACAGGGTTTGAAACACCGCCACCTGATTCAGGCTGTCATCGCCGCGTTCGGCACAGATTTGCAGCATGCTGATGGGCGGCTGATCGGGATAAATCTCCGCATAGCATTCATCCACCACCAGCAGAAAGTTATAGCGGATGGCCAGCTCCAACAGCTGGTGCAGATAGGCACGCGGCGCCACCGCCCCATGCGGGTTGCCAGGGTTGCAGACATAGGCCAATTGGGTGCGGCGCAGAATAGCGGGATCCAGCCCCGCGTAGTCGGGCAAAAAGCCGTTGGCGGGGCTGGCCGACAGGAACACCCCGCGCCCGCCCGCGTAAACCGCCCCCGCGCCATAGGGTTGGTAAAAGGGGTTGGGGATCAGCACATAGGGCGCCTCGCCAGCCTCCACCCCCTCCACCGCCGCCAGGGCGATTAGGAACAACCCCTCCCGAATGCCAGGCATCGGCAGGATGTTTTGCCGCTCCCCCAACCATCCCGTCGGCAGGTGATAGCGGCGGTTGAGGTTGTCAACGATGGCCTGGCGCAACGCAACGCTGCCATTACTGGGCGGATAGCGCCCCCACAGGTCGAACGATTGGTCAATAATGCCGCGAATAAAGGCGGGGGGGCCATTCTGCGGCTCACCCAGCGACATCATCAACGGCTCATGGATGCCGGCCGCCTGCATCGCGGGCGATGGCGTGCCAGCCTGCAACCCCGCCAACAATCGGTTGAGGCGGTAAAACGGATAATCCTTAAGCAGGGCGCGGCCAGCAATCATGCCAACACCCTAAACCAGTTCACTCTGAACAGGAATAGGGGTTTGCCTTGCCCGCCGCCCCAGCAGGGATACGCCGACCACGGCAATCATCGCCGCCCCAACCAATGAGGCAAAGGCGGGCAGCTTATTCCACCACATCCAGTCAAAACCAATCGCCCACAGCAGCAGGCTGTATTCCAACGGCGCCACCCGCCAGGCTGGTGCCAAGGCCAACGCGCGGGTTAAAAGCAGTTGGGCTATTGCACCCATGCCGCCTAATGTCAATAGCCCAAGCCAATCAGTCTGCTGCAATGGTTGCCACTGTCCAGGGATGATTAACAGCAATATGGCTGGCCCAATACTGCCAATCAGAAGATAGTAAAAACTGATTGTCACAGATTTGTCGGTGCGGGTCAGGCTGCGGGTGGTCATGCGCGCCATCGCCCATAACAGGGCGTTTAGAAGCCCCAGCATAATGATCCACCATTCACCGCCCATGGTCGGTTGGCTGATCAACACCACGCCCGCAAAACCCAGCAAGAGATAAAGCCAGAATTGACGCGGCATCGATTCCCTCAAATACCATTTGCTGCACAAGGCAACAAATATTGGATAGGTCAGCATCACGGAAACCGCTGTTCCCAGAGGAAGTCGATGATAACAGAAGAACGAGAGACCCAAACTGCTGGTACCCAGAACGCCGCGCCAGACATGACCCATGGGCTGTTTGGTTTTTAGCAAGGTTTTACCACCTCGTACCGCCAAAATAGGTATCAACAAGAAAAATCCAACAATATTCCGATAAAAAAGCATTTGCATACTGCTGTAGTGCCCGCCGTACCATTTCACTAAGGCCGCGGTTAGACCACCACAACCAACAGCAATTAAGGCCAGCATCACGCCGCGCTGTTGGGGGGAGAGGGGGGGTTTGGGTATCGGGAGCATCGGGCGGTGCTTTTTTCAATTTGGTTATCGTTTGACCATAGCGTGCGGCGGTGCAAAAAACCAGGCAAGTTTTTTGTTGCGCTGGTGCGGCATGGCTTTGTAGCCTTATGGGGTATCGCAAGGTTTTTGCCGCTTTGCTTTGGTTGCTGTTGTTTGCCCCCATTCCACCATGTTCTTAAGAGGCCGCCATGAGTGTTTCCCCCGCCCACCACGCGCATGCCCACCATCTGCCCACCTATCAACCGCCCGCGGACTTTGTGGGGCGGGCTGCGGTGTCTGGCATGGCCGCCTATCAGGCGTTGTGTCAACAGGCGGCAGAGGATTATGAGGGATTTTGGGCGGGGCAGGCGCGCCGCCTGTTAAGCTGGCACAAACCCTTTTCCCAAGTGCTGGATGCCAGCCATGCGCCATTTTATCAATGGTTTGCCGATGGTACCCTGAACGCTAGCTTTAACTGTTTGGATCGCCAGGTTGAACGCGGGCTGGGCGACAAAACCGCCCTGATTTTTGAGGCGGATGACGGCGTGGTGACCCGCATCACCTATGCCCAACTGCTGGCCAAGACCTGTCAGATCGCCAACGCCATGAAATCGCTGGGTATTAGTAAGGGCGATCGCGTGGTTATCTATATCGCCATGTCGATTGATGGCATTGCCGCGATGCAGGCCTGCGCGCGCATTGGCGCGGTTCATTCGGTGGTGTTTGGCGGCTTTTCGGCGCAATCGCTGCGCGATCGTATTCACGATACTGGCGCCAAGCTGGTCATCACCGCCGATCACCAGCTGCGCGGCGGTAAGCAGTTGCCGCTGAAGGACATTGTTGATGAGGCCTTGGCACTGGGCGGGTGCGAGGCGGTGACGCAAGTGTTGGTGGTGCGCCGTTCGGGCGCGCCCGTGCCGATGACCGATGGCCGTGACCGCTGGCTGGCGGAGCTGGCCGATAGCCAGCCGACGGTATGTGAGCCTGAGTGGGTGGGGGCGGAACATCCCCTGTTTCTGCTCTACACCTCTGGCTCTACCGGCAAGCCAAAGGGGGTGCAGCACAGCACGGGCGGCTATTTGCTGCATGCCGTGTTGACCAGCCAGTGGGTGTTCGACCTAAAGGATGACGACGTGTTCTGGTGCACCGCCGACATCGGTTGGATCACGGGGCACACCTATATCGCTTATGGCCCCCTGGCGCTGGGGGCGACTCAATTGGTGTTTGAGGGGGTGCCAACCTATCCCGACGCTGGCCGATTTTGGCAGAATATTGCCCGCCATCGGGTCAGCGTTTTCTACACCGCGCCAACCGCTATCCGTTCGCTGATTAAGGCGGCGGAAACTGATCCCGCGGTCGATCCCAGCCATTATGATTTGTCCAGCCTGCGCCTGTTGGGTTCGGTGGGGGAACCGATTAACCCCGCCGCCTGGCAGTGGTACTATGACCATATCGGCGGGGGGCGTTGCCCGATTGTCGATACCTTTTGGCAGACCGAAACGGGTGGCCATCTGATTACCCCGCTGCCTGGCGCTACGCCGATGGTGCCAGGCTCCTGCACCCTGCCGCTGCCCGGGATTGAGGCCGCCGTGGTGGATGAACAGGGGCATGAGGTGCCGTGGGGGCAGGATGGCTTGCTGGTGGTCAAAAAGCCCTGGCCAGCGATGATCCGCACCATTTGGGGCGATCCGGAGCGGTTTAAGAAAAGCTATTACCCCGACAGCCTGGGGGGGCGGCTGTATTTGGCGGGCGATGGTGCGGTGCGCGACCCGCAGACCGGCTATTTCACCATCACGGGGCGTACCGATGACGTGCTGAACGTGTCGGGGCACCGCATGGGCACGATGGAGATTGAATCGGCGCTGGTCAGCTGTTCCGAGCTGGTGGCGGAGGCCGCCGTGGTTGCCCGCCCCGATGACACAACGGGTGAGGCGATTTGCGCCTTTGTGGTGTTAAAACACGCACGGCCAGCGGGGGATGAGGCCAAAAGAATCGCCAAAATTCTGCGCGATCATGTCGCGAGGGAGATTGGCCCGATTGCCAAGCCTAAAGATATTCGTTTTGGCGACAACCTGCCCAAAACCCGCTCTGGCAAAATCATGCGCCGCCTGCTGCGTGCCATTGCGCGGGGTGAGGCAGTGACGCAGGATATCTCAACCCTGGAAAACCCCGCCATCCTGGATCAGCTGGCCGAGAATCATTAGCGGCAGGAAAGCGTTAGGATTGACGGTGACCGCTGCGCCAACCCTAACCCTGATTGCTGGCAAAACGGATGATGGTTGGGGCATGATAGGGTTGAAGCAATGCGGATTGTGACAATTGGCTATCAACAAATTCTTCTTGTGCCTGGCCATTATTAGGAGCTGTCGACATTCATTTTAGCCATAGCAAGATGGAGGCGAGGTAGATAAATCCCAAGAAGGCTGAATCTGTTTTGTCGTAGCGTGTGGCGATGCGTCTGAACTGTTTGAGTTTGCCGAATAG
>VEQJ01000028.1 GCA_018883285.1 Alphaproteobacteria bacterium | reverse complement strand
GCTTTGGCAATATCCGCCTCTGCCCCAGGCAGCTGGCCAAGGCGCCGTTGCACCTGTGCCCGCCGTAGCCAGGCTTCGGCCAGCGCGGGGTGGGCGGCCACCACCGCATCCAACTGCTGCTTAGCATTCTGCCACCGCCCCAATCCGCCCAGGGCTAGGGCACGCCCCAATTGCGCATCGACCAGATTCTTTTGCTGATCACTCAGAGCGGCCACCGAATCTGCCCCCTGATCCGCGTCCCCCGCTCCATCCGCCGTTTTGCCGCCAGCCCCCCTGGCCAACTTATCCAAATAGGCCAGATTGGCCAGGGCGTTATCAAAGGCCGCCAAGGCCTTGCCGTTGTCCTCAGCCAGCCACCAGGCCTGTCCCGCCTGCATCCACAGATTGGATCCACGATTTTTCAGGGCGGGGCGATCCTCCGGCGCCACACTGCCCAGCTTTTGGTCGATTTCGGCGGCCAATTTGGCCAGCTCGATGGCGGCGGCGCGGTGATTGCCTTGGCGTTGCAGGGCGGCGGCAAAGCAGTGATGGGCGGCAAAGCTGCCCCCCTGGTCAATCCAATACTGCGCGCTGGCCAGGGCGCGGGCAGGATCCACCTCCACCAACGCCATGCAGGCCTGATACTCCTTACGGGTGTCAATGCCGCTGGATGCGGGCTTGGCCATCGCCTCAGCGGCCATCATCGAGCGCGGGGCGACCAGGCCGCCTATCCCTGCTGCCCCAATGGTTGCAGCCAGCAGCAGGGTCGCAGCCCTGATGCGGTGATGGCCACGGTGGTTATCGACGAACTTGTTCATGGCGCCCCCGTTGTTGTGCAACCTGATGCAGCAATTTGGATCCGAAAAACCGCGTCCAATTGCCGCCAAAACGTGTATCCAGCCCCAACAGAACGGGCAAAACCACCTGTTGCGCCTCCAAATAGCTGCCAATGGTCATCAGCATGGTGACCTTGTCATGATACCACCCCTGGCACAGGTCGGTCGGCGTTTGCATCAGACTGTGGCGCCCTGACCCAGCCTTGGGATCCATCCGCGCCAACGCCCCGCCCCCCTCGGCTTCCGCCAAATAGGGCAACAGCTGGTGATAGGTTAAATCGCTGCTAAGCCAACCCGTTGCGGGGTTCAGCGCGACGATCCATCGCCGCCCCTCTGCCCCCTCAGCATTCTCTGCAGCGGCATCCTCCTCCCCCGTCTGCCAGTCCAACAGCGCGGTTTGAATGCCATAGACCCCTGCCGCATCGGCGGTATTTAGGCGACACGCCAGGGTGGGAAAGCTGTGTTTGCCCCGCCAAATCTGATCGTTACAGAACGATTCGAACGGTGGCCAGGCCTGCAACCGATTGATGCACACCGCCAACTCGGCCAACAGTTCCTGCACCCCCGCTATCAGGTCAGCCGCGGCCGGCAACTGGCTTGCGGGAATCGAACGGTCAAGATTAAAACTCATACCCGACTGTAGCTTTGTTGCGTATAGCCGACAAGACCGCCCCTGTGCTAAGATTGGGGCATGAGCGATTTGTACTATCAACACCACGTCTTTTGCTGCACCAACCAACGGCCAGAGGGTAGCGCGCGGGGCTGTTGCGCCAGCAAGGGGGCGGTAGAATTGCACGCCTATTTCAAACAACAGCTGCAACAGCTGGGGCTATCCCAAACCATTCGGGTTAATAAGGCGGGCTGTTTGGATCGCTGTGAGCATGGGCCGACCGTGGTCATCTATCCCGATGGCGTGTGGTACCGCGTGCAAAGCCAGGCCGACATCGATACCATCGTGGCGGAGCATTTGCTGGCAGGGCGGGTGGTGACGGCGTTGCGTCTGCCCGACCGCTCAACACCGCCTTCGCCAGAAGCATGAACCCGTCATCCATGCCGCCCCCCCTTCTAACCGACACCATCTTTGCCCTGGCCACCGCCCCGCAACCCGCCGCCATCGCGGTGATACGGCTATCGGGCGATGCCGTGCCTGGCGTGCTGCAACGCTTAACAGGCGGCCTGCCCCGCGCGCGCCAGGCCAGCCTGCGTCGATTGTGCCATCCCGACACTGGCCAACTGTTGGATCACGCCCTGATGCTGTACTTCCCCGCCCCCCACAGCTACACGGGGGAGGCGGTGGCGGAGCTGCAATTGCATGGCGGGCGCGCCGTCGTCGATGCCGTCCTGGCCTGTTTGGCGCAACAGCCAGGATGCCGTCAGGCGGAACCTGGGGAGTTCACCAAGCGCGCCTTTTTGAACGATAAGATGGATTTGTTGGCGGCGGAGGCGATTGCCGACCTAACCGCGGCAGAGACGGAGCAGCAACGGCAATTGGCACTGGCGGCGAGCAACCATGATGCTGACGGGGGGGATCCCGATGCCCCCGCCACCCTCAGCGGCCAAATTGCGGCCTGGTCGCAACAATTGCTGCACAGCCTGGCCTATGTTGAGGCCGCCCTGGATTTCCCTGATGAGGATTTGCCGCAGGATTTGATTGAGCAGGTGCGCCCCGCCATCAGCCAGCTGGCCAAGGATATGACCGACCTGCTGACCCAATCCGCTTTAAGCGAAGAAATTCGGGAAGGGTTTCGAATAGCCCTGGTCGGCGCGCCCAATGTGGGCAAATCCAGCCTGCTGAACCAATTGGCTGGTCGATCCGCCGCCATCGTGTCGGCACAGGCGGGCACCACCCGCGATGTGGTTGAGGTGCGGCTTAATCTTAATGGCTATTTGGTCATTCTGGCCGATACCGCGGGGGTACGGCCGCGCCCTGGCCAGTTGGAGGGGGAGGGGATTCGACGCACCCGCGCCTGGGCACAGACCGCCCAGCTTAGAATTTTTGTCACCGCCCCGCCCTTATCCACAGCCATCTCCACTGCCCTCTCCAATGCCGTTTCCAACCCCTTGCCCGCCGCGCTCCAGGCCTTGCGCCAACCGCATGATTTGTTGGTGTTGAACAAGGCGGATCTGCTGGCCAACCAGCCCCATTCTTCACCCCCCCAACCTGCATACACCCTAACCCTGTCCGCCAAAACGGGATTGGGCATCACTGATCTGCTGACCCTGTTGCAACAGCAGGTGCAGCAGCGTTATCACAACCTGCCCAGCCACAGCCTAAGCCGCGCCCGCCAACGCCGCTTAGTCGAACGGTCAGCCGACCATCTGCACCACAGTTTGACCGCACCAACCGCGGAAATTATGGCTGAGGAGTTGCGACTGGCCTTGCGATCTCTGGGCGAATTGTTGGGAAAAGTCGATGTTGATCAGCTGTTGGATGTGATTTTTCGGGACTTCTGTTTGGGGAAATAACTGTCTACCCTCTTGCCAAAAAAGCACTATGGGCTAGAATCTTGCCCAACAACCAACCGCATTGTTTCACGTGGAACAAGTTAACAAGGCAATTGACAGGGTGACTCAAGACAACATCTATGACGTGGTGGTGATTGGCGGTGGCCATGCGGGGACGGAGGCGGCCGCAGCTGCGGCGCGCCTGGGTGCATCCACCCTGCTGGTCACTTTGCAGGCCGACAAAATCGGCGAAATGTCCTGCAACCCCGCCATTGGTGGGCTAGGCAAGGGGCATTTGGTGCGGGAGATTGATGCGCTGGATGGTATCATGGCGCGGGCGATTGACCTAGGCGGCATCCAATTTCGCACCTTGAACCGCAGCAAGGGCGCCGCGGTGCAAGGCCCCCGTGCCCAGGCCGATCGCAAACTGTACCGCCAAGCGGTGCAAAAACTGCTGCAGGATCAGCTCAATCTAACCATTTTGCAGGATGAGGCCTGTGATCTGCTAACCAATGCGGATGGTAGCCAGCTGACAGGCATAAAATTGGCCAGCGGCACCATCGTAAAATGCGGGGCGGCGGTTATCACCACCGGCACTTTTCTGCGCGGGGTCATCCACCAGGGTGAGCAAACAACCTCGGCTGGCCGCTATGGTGAGGCGCCCGCCATCCAACTGGCCAAGGCGCTGGATCGCCTAAATCTGCCGCTTGGCCGACTAAAAACCGGGACGCCGGCACGGCTGGATGGTCGCAGCATCGCCTGGGATAAGTTGGATAAACAGGCGGGGGATGAGCCACCCCTGCCCTTCTCTTATCTATCCCACGAGGTTACCAACCCGCAAATCGATTGTGGGGTGACCTATACCACCACCGCCACCCATCAATTGATTCAGGATAACCTGCATCGCGCGCCGATGTATTCGGGGCAAATCAGCGGTACGGGGCCGCGCTATTGCCCATCGATTGAGGATAAGGTGGTGCGCTTTGCCAACCGTGAGCAGCATCAAATCTTTTTGGAACCCGAAGGGTTGGATGACCCGACCGTTTACCCCAACGGCATTTCCACCTCGCTGCCCATTGATGTCCAGGATGCCTTTTTGCGCACCATTCCTGGGTTAGAGCAGGTTAAGGTCATCCGCTATGGCTATGCGATTGAATATGATTACATCGATCCCCGCGCCCTGAAAGCCACCCTGGAGCTTAAAGCACTGTCCGGACTGTTCCTCGCTGGCCAGATTAATGGCACAACTGGGTATGAGGAGGCGGCGGCGCAGGGTTTGATGGCGGGGGTCAATGCGGCCTTAACCGCGGCGAGTGGTGGCCAAAACTTTACCCTCGATCGTACCCAAGCCTATATCGGGGTGATGATTGAGGATCTAACCCGCCTGGGCACCAACGAACCATACCGCATGTTTACCTCCCGCGCGGAATATCGCCTAAGCCTGCGGGCGGATAACGCCGACCAACGCTTGACCGATTTGGGTCTGGCCATCGGCTGTGTCGGGTCAGAGCGGCAGCGTTATCATCAGGACAAACAGCAACGGCTGAACGCCAATCGCATCTTACTGCAACAGGCTGCCGCGTCCCCATCAAAGCTGGCCCATCATGGGGTAGCGGTCAATGCCGATGGCCAAAACCGTAGCGCCTATGATCTGCTATCCTATAGCCATCTTAGCCGCGACCAATTGCTGGCGGTTTGGCCATCGCTGTGGGTTGTTGAGGAATCCGATTGGCAACAACTGGCGATTGAGGCGCTGTATGCACCTTATCAAAAACGTCAGGCACAGGAAATTCTTAGCCTGAAGCGGGATGCGCAACTAACCCTGCCCGCCGCGTTAAACTTCTTTGAAATTGGTGGGTTATCGCAAGAACTTCGACAAAAACTGCAAGAGATACGGCCACGCAATATCGCAGAGGCTAGCCAAATACAGGGGATGACCCCCGCGGCGCTAGCGGCTATGTTGCGCTATGTCAAAAAGCTACCTGGCCAGCCCAATCTGCAACAGGCGGGTTAATCATGAGTGAAAACCCGTTACCCATTACCCTGATACCCGATACTCATAACCCTAATCCCGATATAACCTTCGACCAGTTCCATGATCTGATTCCTGTTTCACGTGAAACATGGCAGAAGTTCGAAATCTACATCCGGCTGTTGCTTGAGGCGCAGCAGCGGTTCAACCTGATTGCCCCCAGCACCATTCCCCAACTTTGGCGTCGCCACCTGCTGGACAGTGCGCAACTGTGGCCATTGATACCACCAGGAACCCGCAGCCTACTCGACTTTGGCAGTGGCGCGGGTTTCCCAGGGTTGGTGCTCAGCATCATGGGGGTGCCCGAAGTGCGCATGGCCGAAGGCAATCCCCACAAAGCGCAATTTCTGGAGCAGGTTGGGCGTGAGCTTGGCTTAACCATCAAGGTGTTAGGGCAACGATTTAACCAATTGTCTCAACAGCCAGCCGATGTCATCACCGCCCGCGCCCTGGCTCCGCTTGATGATTTGCTTGCGCTGGCGCAGCCGTTTCGCTATCCTCATACCAGATGTTTGTGGCCAAAAGGTCGCGGATATCAGGCCGAAATTCAACAAGCCAACCAGCGATGGGATGCCACGATTCGGTTTCACCCAAGCCTGGTACACCAAGGGGGCGTTATTCTTGTCATCGACCATTATCAACGACGCAAAAAAACCGCTCAAAATCATGGCCGTCGCCAATCAGAAGGGCGGGGTTGGCAAAACCACCACCGCTATTAACCTGGCCACCGCCTTGGCCGCCTGTGGTGAACGGGTATTGCTGATTGATCTGGATCCTCAGGGTAACGCCAGCACGGGGCTTGGCATCAGCAACAAACAGCGCGGGTTGACCATCTATCACGCCCTGCTGGGTCAGGCGACGTTGGCACAAGCCACCCAACCAACGGCGGTGCCAGGACTGCATATTTCCCCATCCAACCCTGATCTGGCGGCGGCTGAAGTCGAACTGATTGACCAGCCCCAACGCGAACAGCGGCTGGCCAGACTGCGCGGCGATATGCAAAACTATCAAACCGTGGTGATTGATTGCCCGCCATCATTAGGCCTGCTGACCCTTAACGCTTTGATTGCCAGCGATTCGGTGTTAATCCCGTTGCAGGCGGAATTTTTTGCGCTGGAGGGGTTAAGCCAGCTGTTGCGAACCATTGAACGGGTGCAAAAAACCTATCATCCCGCCCTAAAGCTGGAGGGGATCGTGCTGACCATGCTGGATCGCCGCAACCGCATCAGCATGCAAATTGAACAGGATGTCCGCCAACATTTTGCGGATAAGGTTTACAGCACCAGCGTGCCGCGCAATGTTCGCCTGTCGGAGGCGCCTTCGCATGGCCGACCAGCCCTGGTTTACGATGTCAATTGTGCGGGATCGCAATCCTACATCCAATTGGCGAAAGAATATTTGCAACGGCAACGCGGCCAAATTCCCCCCTCTAACAACCTCTTACCGATTGACAAGGCAGCCTAACGGCACAGCGTTCCGATAAGGTTGAGCACCGCATGAGCAAGAAAAACACCCTGGGTCGTGGATTGGCCGCCCTGTTTGATGATCAGCCAGAGGATTTGCAAGCGCTGGAGGAGGTGCGGGGCGCATCGCGCAAACTGGCGGTGTCGTTGATTGACAGCAACCCCCTGCAACCCCGTTTGGATTTTGAGGAGGCCGAACTGGCAGAGCTGGCCGCCTCCATCGGTCGACGCGGGATTTTGCAACCGCTGCTGGTTCGTCGTCACCCCCAGGATCCTACCCGTTACCAATTGATTGCGGGGGAGCGGCGCTGGCGGGCTGCCCAACAAGCGGGACTGACCGAGGTGCCGGTTACGGTTCAGGATCTGGCCGACGATGACTTGCTGGAGGTCGCCCTGTTGGAAAATATCCAACGCCAAGACCTGAATCCGATTGAAGAGGCCTTAGCCTATCAACAATTGTTGGCGCAATATGGCTATGCCCAGGAAGATTTGGCCAAGGTCGTCGCCAAAAGCCGCAGCCATGTTGCCAACCTGCTCCGCCTGCTGAACCTGCCGGGTGAGGTGCAACAGCTGGTACGGCAGGGGAAGCTTAGCATGGGGCATGCCCGCGCCCTGGTCACCGCCGACGATCCGCTAAGCATCGCCAAACAGATTATGGATCAAGGGCTTAGCGTGCGTGCGACCGAACGGTTGGTACAGGGTAAGGGGCTGGATGCTGATGAAGTGCCCGACCGTGAGGCGGCGCTGTCTAAGGTCAACGGCGCAACCAGCCATGGTCAGATGACCAGCCTGGCCAAGGATGCCGATGCCGTCGCGCTGGAGCAAACCCTGTGCGACCTGTTGGGAACTAGGGTCAATCTGAAGCTGAACAACGGGCGGGGCGCGATTACCATTCAGTATGATTCGCTGGAAAAACTGGATTTTCTGCTCAAACGCCTGACCGCCAGTGGCATTTAGTAGCCGAGAAAGTGGCGGATCAAGGCCTTGCCAGGGACTTGGCCAGCTGCGGCCGCCACAGGCTCCAATTAACCATCTCCGCCATTGGGATGCCGGTTTGCTTAACCCGCTGCTCCGCCACCAATAGGCCAGACAGCAGTTGATGCACCTGCGCCAGGCTTAATCGCCGCAACTGATCCTCAAAACCAGGGCGATGGCGAAAAAACAGCTTGGGCTGCAACTGCTCAATCGCTGCCGATTGGCTAAGGCCGCTGGCCTGCGCGCCCTTAACCGATAACAACCGCATCAGATATTGTTGTAAGCTGCGCAGCACGACCATGGGGGGCAGGGCGGATTCGTCCACCAGGGCGGCATGACCAGCCAACCAGGGCAATCGGCCATCCAAATAGGCGTTGATAAATTCCTGCACATCGCTGGCCAGCTGCAGGGTTAGCGCCTGCGTCACCAACGCTTCCTCAATCACGGGGTTTGCCCCCGCCAACAAACACAGCCGTGCCAGATCCTGACAAGCCATCAGGCGATCGCTGGGCAGATAGGATTGCAGGATATCGAGGGCGGCGGGCGTGGCCGTCTTGTCACGACTTTGCAGGTAGCGCTTCACAAAAGCCGTCCGTACAGCGGGGGTTTCGTCATAGCAATCGCGCAACCATACCCCCGCCTGCGTTTTGAGGGGTTGCAACCAACGGGCACTGCCATGCTGACCAGGCGCCAACAGCACAATCAAACCGTCGGCGGGGCTGTAACAGGGGTTGGCCAGAAAGGCGGCAACCAGGGCGCCCGATCGTTCATCACCGCCATCAATCACCGCCAGCTGCCGCCCCTGACTAAACAGGCCAGGGCTGGTTAGCGCATCCTGCAACCGATAGGGTTCCTTAAGCAAAACATCGGCGCCAAAACGGCTGACCGACAGGCTTGGATGCTGGCGCTTTACGGCGGCGATTAGGGCGGCGGTCTCCTCCTCCATCCAGGCATGATTATGGCCGTAGAACACCACCGCCAGGCTACCCTCCAGCTGGGCACAGAGCTGGTCAAAGCCAATTGAACGACCCGCCACGCTCACGGTTTGGGGGACTCCAGCTTGAGGGACTCTGGTTTAGGGGGCTCGGGCTGGGCGGCTGGTGCAGGCTTTGGCTGCTGCAACGCAATCGCCACCGCATCGGTCACTTGATAGGCCAAATCTTTGAGCGACCGTGCCAGGGCATCATCCTCCGCCGCCTTGCTGGCAAACAGGGAGTCCACCACGTTATAGCTGGTGCTGGCGGTCAAGGTGCCCTGATCCAGCACCAAATCCTGGCTAGCGGGGGGCATGGCGGCTCGGGGCGCAGCATCCTTAGCCGCGGCTTCTGCCTTCCCAACCTCAGCCGTCTGATGAATGGCCACCAATTTGTATCGCAACACGGTGCGTAGGCGCGATAACGATACCGACGCATCCGAACGGGTGGCCAGCGCGGTTTTTTCGGTGGTCAGGGTAATGTCCAAGCGATAAACAGGGCGGCTGGGCTCACCGCCCGCGTTCATCAGATCCAGCAACTGATTGCGCAGCTGTTGGCCAGCGCGATCGGGAATCAGCCCAATCTTGACCTCTGCCAACGCCGCCTTAACCCCGCCAGCCTGGCTGGATTCATGCCCGCCATCACCATTCAGCCCATTGGCTGCGGAGCCGTAAATGGGGCGAAAGCCACACCCTGCAAGATGCAGCAGCAAGAGCGAGGCGACGACCGATCCTGCCAACCTATGCCACGTCAACCTGCAACCATCGTGTCTGGCCGCCACCATGGTTAGGCGCACACCAGGTTTAACAATTTGCCAGGCACCCAAATTTGCTTGCGGATCTGGCCATGACCATCCACTGCCGCCTGCACGGTGGATAACGCCAAAGCCG
>VEQJ01000267.1 GCA_018883285.1 Alphaproteobacteria bacterium | reverse complement strand
TTGCGGCAAAAAGCCATCAAATCGCCCTCCCAATTTCCAAATTGTTGTTTACTATCAGCATCTTGAGGGCGGTCATGGATGGAAACCCGATCCGAAATCCTGGCGCCCCCGCTGTAGCGGTATCGCCGCGATCGTTTAGCCTTTCGACGATAAAGATGCCGCCAAATCTTTTCATCTCGTTGTTTTTTATCGTAAATCCAGCTATAGATGCTCTCCACGCTTATGCTTTTAATGTCAGATTGACGGCGCTTTATAAAGCCAGAAATCTGCTCTGGTGACCATAAATCATAAATAATTCTGTCTAATACCCACTCTTTAAGTGCGAAATCGCGATCCAATCGTCGCCCCCGCAATCGCGCCGAAGGGAGTCTCTTTTTTCTCAGACGCCGAAGGGAGCCTCTTTTGTTCTCAAGCGCCGAAGGGCTGGCCCGCGCTTTTTGCTGCGCTCTTTCTGGTCAATAATCACCTTTTACGGTCTGATTGCGCTTTAATTCACGATAAACTGTGCTTCTTGTTCTCCCTAATGATAAGGCAATCTCCGCTATAGAGGACTCCGATTGCCTTAGCCGCGCCATCTTCTCTCTTTCGTCCAAGCTTAATTGTTGATACTGTCTCATCTGCAACGCCTTCCTGTGCTCGTTTCTTCAACTCGCACTCTAAGGTGTTGCACTTCATTTTAGAACCTAGGAAGCGCAGCTTGAACTAAATTGATACCACGGGGTTTGCCCCGTGGAGTTTCACCTTTCGCAAAAACACCAAAATTTTGATAAATCTAAACTTCGGTGCCGCCGACGGTCATGTTGTCCAGGCGCAGGGTGGGTTGGCCGACGCCAACGGGCACGCCCTGACCATCCTTGCCACAGGTGCCGATGCCCGAATCCAAACGCATGTCGTTGCCAATCATGCTGATTTGTTTTAGGGCGGTGGGGCCATGGCCAATCAGGGTTGCACCCTTAACGGGCGTTTTGATCTGACCATCCTCAATCAAATAAGCTTCGGCGGCGGAAAACACGAATTTCCCTGAGGTAATATCGACCTGCCCACCGCCAAAATCGACGGCGTAGATACCGCGCTTCACGCTGGCCAGGATTTCATCGGGTTGATGGTTGCCGCCCAGCATATAGGTGTTGGTCATGCGCGGCATGGGCGCGTGGGCAAAGGATTGGCGACGGCCATTGCCGGTAGAGGCCTTGCCCATCAAATTGGCGTTCTGGCTGTCCTGCATATAGCCCTTAAGAATACCATCCTCAATCAACACCGTGTGGCTGGTGCTGACCCCCTCATCATCGACGTTCAGCGATCCACGACGGCCAGCAATCGTGCCATCATCGACCACGGTAACGCCCTTGGCCGCCACCTGTGAGCCGATTAGGTTGGCAAAGGCAGAGGTTTCCTTGCGGTTAAAATCCCCCTCCAAGCCATGACCAACCGCCTCATGCAGCAGCACGCCAGGATAGCCAGGCCCCAACACCACCGTCATTTCACCCGCGGGGCAGGGGACAGCCGCCAGGTTAATCAGGGCTTGCGCCAGGGCTTCCCGTGCCAGCCCCTGCCAAAAATCGGGAGCGAAATAGCGTTCATAGGCCTCCCGACCTCCTGCGCCACGCCCACCGACTTCGCGGCGGCCATGCTCCTCCACCACCACGCTGACGTTCATGCGTACCAGCGGCCGAATATCCTGCACCAGGCGGCCATCGCGTTGGATAATCGCCACCGCCTGCCATTGACCCAGCAGGGCGCAGCTGACCTGTACCACCCGCGGATCCAGGCTTCGGGCGAACTGATCAATCTCTTGCAACAGCTTAACCTTTTCCTCAAAGGGCATCAGCTCCAACGGATTAAGGGCGCGATACAGCGGTTGCCCCTGCGGCGCGGCCAAGGCGATTTGGCCATGACCGCCGCCGATAGCGGTCTGCACCGCCGCGCTGGCACGGTTAATCGCGGCCAACGACAAATCGCTGCTGTGGGCATAGCCAACCTGTTCGCCGCTGATAGCGCGCAGGCCAAAGCCCGCCTGACTATCAAAGGCGGTGGTTTTCAGGCGGCCATCGTCAAACACCAAATGTTCCGATTGGCGGTATTCCAAAAACAGCTCCCCCCCATCGGCCAGCCGCAACGATTCCGTCACGGCATCGCGGGTAGCGGGCAGCGGTAGCCCCAATTGGGTAAAGAAAATGTCCTCAGCCGAAAATTGGGGGGCGGGG
>VEQJ01000266.1 GCA_018883285.1 Alphaproteobacteria bacterium | reverse complement strand
CAGCAGCGCCGCCCCCATCGCCAACAACCCCGTGCCACAGCCATAGTCCAACAGGCGGGCGGGGGTGACGCCCACATCCGCCAGCTGCTCCAACGCCTGCAAACACAGGGCGGTGGTGGCATGTTCGCCCGTACCAAAGGCCGCGCCAGCCTCCAGCTTTAGGTTCAGGCGACCCTCCTGCGGGCTGCCCTGATAACTGTTGTACAGATAAAATCGCCCCAGGCTAAGCGGCGGAAAGGCTTTTTGATTTTCCACCACCCAATCGACAGCGGGCAGCTCTTCAATCCGTGGCGCCTCATGCAGTGGCAGGTGGGTGGCGGCCTGACTGGCCAGCGCGCCTAAAGCCTGTTGATCGTCACCATAACAGACCAATTGCCAAATACCCGCCCGCTCATCCGCCTCATAAAGCACAAAGGTCATGCCGTCCGCCTCTGCCGATTCCCATTGCGGCATCCATTCACGCAACACCGATTCGCTGGCGGTCAGGGTCAGGGTGTGGGTCACATTAGCGGTCATGGCGATGGCCTGGCAAAAAGGGTGATAGCATCCTTGGCGATTTGTGCATGCAGGTTGGGATTTTGCAAATCCTGCAGCCTTAGCAAATCAATTTTGAACAGACAGGGCAGGTTGTTTAGGGCAGCGGCCAGGTCAGCAAATTCGGTTATGGTCATGGCTGGCGCATCAAGGGCTAAATCAATATCGGATCGGTTGCTGTAATCGCCACGCGCACGGGAGCCGTATAGCAACAGGCGATCAACCTTGGCCGATTGTTGTGCCAATGCGATGATTGCGGCCACCAAATTGGGATCTAAGCCATAGGGGGGCGGTGGGGTCATGATGGCGGGGGCAGAGTTCTTAAGCGGCGCAAGGCTTCGGCAATCAGCTGGTGCCCCTCCGTTTTCATAAAGAAAAACACCCGCTGCGCTACCCCCTCATCATAAACATGGCTGGTCAGGTTGCGCATTTCATGCAACCGTGCCCAGGCGTTGCCATCGTCGATAATCCCCTGCTCCAACGCTGCCCGCAGGGTATCTTTGGCGTTGCGCACATCAATATCCTTACCCGCCAACCACAGCTTCATGGTTTTCCAGGCCAGTTCATAGGCTATTTCAAACCGCTGAATAGTGGCATCGCGTACCAATTCGGATTCCGCCTCAGCAAAAACCGCCTGCAGCTTAGCATTGCTGCGGTCAAAATCAGCCAAACGCTGTTGGAAACGGTCTTGCAGGGTGGTCATGCGGCGCGCGGGCGGTTGGCCAATAGGGGTTTGAGATATTGTCCTGTATAGCTGGCCTTAACCTTGGCGACATCCTCTGGCGTGCCGCTGGCGACAATTTGGCCGCCGCCATCCCCCCCTTCGGGTCCCAGGTCGATTAGCCAATCGGCGGTTTTGATCACATCCAGATTGTGTTCAATCACCACCACGGTGTTGCCCTGATTGACCAGGCGTTGCAGCACGATTAGCAGCTTGCGAATATCTTCAAAATGCAAACCGGTGGTTGGCTCGTCCAAAATATACAGGGTGCGGCCTGTCGCCCGACGGCTAAGCTCCTTAGCCAATTTCACCCGTTGCGCCTCACCCCCCGACAGGGTGGTGGCCGATTGCCCCAGTTTGACATAGCCCAGGCCGACATCCACCAACAGTTGCAGCTTTTCGTTAATGCTGGGAACCGCGCTGAAGAAATCGGCGGCCTCCTCAATCGTCATGCCCAGCACGTCAGCGATCGATTTGTCGCGGTACAACACCTCTAAGGTTTCGCGGTTGTAGCGTTTGCCGTGGCACTGATCGCAATCGACATACACATCGGGCAAGAAGTGCATTTCGATTTTCAGCAGGCCATCGCCCTGGCAGGATTCACAGCGGCCACCCTTAACGTTAAAAGAAAAACGGCCAGGCAAATAGCCGCGCGCCTTTGATTCGGGCAGTCCCGCAAACCAATCGCGGATAGGGGTAAACGCCCCCACATAGGTGGCGGGGTTGGATCGTGGGGTGCGGCCAATCGGGCTTTGATCCATATCGATGACCTTATCCAGATATTCCAGCCCTGTAATGGCGTCATGCGCCTCCACCATTTCCCTGCTGCCATGCAGGCGTTTGGAGACCCCGTTGTACAGCGTATCCAGGATCAGGGTTGATTTGCCACTGCCCGACAGGCCAGTGACGCAAACGAACAGACCCAGCGGAATGGTGGCGTCAACCCCCTTAAGA
>VEQJ01000027.1 GCA_018883285.1 Alphaproteobacteria bacterium | reverse complement strand
TCAATGGCAAAAGTCGGTTTGCATCGGTCAAGCTCATCTATGATGATTACAAGAGGCCTACCTGCTTCGTTTTCTTTCAATTTTACAGGCAATTCAGACAAAAAACCTTTAAAAGATTCCACAGATTGAATATCTTTTGCATGCGAACTGATTCGCTCGTCTATGATATCACCCAAAGAATCTGACAAACTATTTGAAATATCTTTCTGAATATCAATCAGTGAATTGATATCTTCATTTCTAATAATTCCCAGCGTCGCAGCTTTTGCCCCCATGCGAACAGACCATGATAAAAATTTAGCACCAACTTTTTTGGCTTTTTCTTTTAGATCCTTAAAATCTTTTTCTGGTATTTTATCTTCGGCATAATGAGTAATGGCACTTACTATTGATATAAATGCATCATCAACATGGTCGTTTGCAAATGCATCTATGTATATATTTGGTATAGCCGATTCATTTAGCAGACCCTGCCACATTTTAATAAATGTTGTTTTTCCATCGCCCCATTTTCCATCAAGCGATATTACTAATGAACTGTTATGATTAACAACCAGATTACGAAGCCTTTCGCCAAAATCTTTTCGCTCTGGAAAAATACTGTTCTTAAATCCATCATTAGCATCGACTTTGAGTGATTCTGGAATCAATTTCACCATTGGCTTACCCTTTACCCTACGCCGCGGCCTGCATCGGTTTGATGGCGGCGGGCAGGTGCAGGGTAAAGGTGCTGCCCTGCCCCAACACGCTATCAATCTTCAGATTGCCGCCATGACGTTGCAGAATATGCTTGACGATGGCCAGCCCCAGGCCGCTGCCGCCGATGGATCGCGCCCGCGCCTTATCGACCCGATAAAACCGCTCGCTTAAGCGGGGCAAGGCCTCCGGCGGGATGCCATCGCCCTGATCCTGAATCTTAATTTCCCAACCGGGGTTATCGCCATTGGCCGCCACCTGTTGCGCGGATAGCAGGATGGGGGTACCGCTGCGCCCATATTTCAGGGCGTTATCCAACAGGTTGCGAATCACCTGCGCCAGTTGGTCATCATCGCCCACCAGGGGCAGATGATCGGGCAGGGTCAGCTGTATCGGCATTTGGCGATGCTTGCTTTGCATTTCCAAGCCGCGCACCACCTCCTGCACCACGGGAACCAGATCGATTTCCTCATCGGGCGCTTCCTTAGACTGCTCCACCTGGCTAAGGCTTAGCAGGCTGTTGACCATGCGCGACATCCGACTGGCCTCCTCATGAATAATCGTTAAAAAGCGTTCGCGGGCATCGGCGTCATCGCGGGCAGGCCCCAACAGGGTTTCGACAAAGCCCAGCACGCTGGCCAGCGGGGTACGCAATTCATGGCTGGCGTTGGCCACAAAATCCACCCGCGCCCGTTCCTGCATCCGCAATTCGGTAATATCCTCAGCGAACACCAGCAAATGATCTTGGTTGGGCAGGCGGCGTAGGCTGATGCGATAGATCCAATCCTGCTCCCCCTCCGACAACACCGCCTCCAACTGGCGCGGCAGGCCATCCTTCAGGGTCATTTCAGCGTTGGTCAGCAATTCGGGGGCGCGAATCGCCTGCCCCAACAACAGGCCAACCACCTTATCACCAAAGGCCTCGACCGCGGCCGGATTGACAAAAACCACCCGTTGCACCCCGTTGGTCAGTAAGACGGGTTGGCTGATATGGTTTAACAGCTGTTGCCAATGGGCGGCCTGCTCCTGCGCCAAGCCAAGCTCCCGCTGCTGCGCCTTACGCATATCGGCCACCGCCACCTCAGCCTGCTCACTCAGCCGTAGCCAGCCAGGGGTTAACAGCTGGCCACTGGCAATCTCCTTAATCAGGGTTTGCCGTTCGCGCATCCACAGCGACAGCATCAGGGCAGAGGTCACCGCCGCCACCAGCGCGGCTGGCCAATAGCCTGGCCAAATCGCCGCCATCAGCGCCAGCGGCAGGTTCAGCAAAAGCCAGCTGATGATATAGGGGCGAAAGGGTCGAAAGGAACGCATGATTTATCCAAACGGGGTTGGGGGGGATTGGTCAAGGATTTCTGGCAAGCCGCGCTGGTACAGATTAATCGCCGCCGCCACCACCTGCGGCACGGTTAAGCCCGTCATCAACGATTGCTGCGCCAGGGTGGGATCGGCCGCCAGCTGTTGCCGCAAGGACTCACAGCTTTCAAGGGTGCGGACAAAGGCGGTGCAGCGGCCATAGGGCGCCATCAGGTGATCGCTGGTGGGGCCAAACAGCCCCAAGGTTGGGATGCCGGCGGCGGCGGCCATATGCATCAGGCCAGAATCATTGCCGATAAACAGCTGGCATTGTTGCAGGCAGGCGTAAACGGTCAACAAATCGCCGCTGTGCCACAGGGGCAGAATGGGCAACGGCTGACCATGCTGCGCCGCATCCCGCTCTACCAGCTGATGCAGGCGGCTGAGATAGCCATCCTCACTCGGCGCCCCAAAAATGGCGATGGTGGCATTCTGCAGGGCTGGCAGCTGTTGGGTCAGCTGGCGGACGGCGGCGACAAACTGTTCCAACGGCCATTGCTTGGGCGGCCAATTGGCGCTGGGCGCTAAGGCCAGGATAGGGCGATTCGATGCCAACGGCTTGGCCAACAGCTGGACGGCGGCCTGGCGATGATGGGGGGCAGGCCATAGCTGTGGCAGGGGCAGGGTCGGCAGGGGGTGTTGAAGGGGTTGGTGAAGTGGTTGATGAAGTGGTTGATGAAGGGGCAGCTGGCCACCATCACCACTCATCAGTTGCGCCAAATGCTGCGCCATCGGCTGTTGCGGGCGGTTACGGGGCAGAATCCGGGCGCGGCGGCGGCGCACGACAAAGGGGATAATCGATTGGCGCAAATCCACCACCAGATCCCAATGGGTGCCCACCACCTGCCGCCACAGCCAAAACCAGTGCAGGTTGGCGCGCCGTTTGGTAATCGGGATCAGACGCTCCAACTGCGGCAGCTCCGCAAACATCGGGGCGGACAAATGACCCGCCGCCACCGTCACCCGATAATCTGGGTGGGTTTCAAGGAAATGGCGCAGCAATCCGGTTGACAGCACGCAATCGCCAATACGGGTGTGGGTGATAAAAAGAAGCCTGGCCATGGGCGGCAGTTTGCCATGTTGCGCCGATGATAACAACCGTCAGAGCGGGCGATTGGGGTTTGGGCAGCCACCCGGATCGTTAACGCACAAAAAAACGGCGGCCACCTGTTACGATGACCGCCGCCTTTTTTGGATTAAGAGAGGGGGATAGAGACGCTTTCGTTTCTATCCCAACCCGCTTACATTCCTTTGGTGGTTGAACCGCTGTTGTTGCTGGTACCAGCAGGCACGGTTGAGGTGCCACCCTGGCTGCCGTTGTTGATGACGGGTGCCACTTGGCTGGCTGGTACGGCCTTGTTCTCAATCACCTTGTTCATTTCGGCGCTTTGAACATAGTCCTTAACGAACTGATCCTTGCTGATCGACCCTTGCTTGCTGCTGTCGATTTTGCTAAAGCGCTCAGCGCGTTGGGCTTTGTAGCTTTCCACATCGCTGGTTTTGATGTCCGAAGGCACGCTTTGGAACTCTTGCAAGCTCAGTTTGCCATCTTTGTTGGCATCCAGGGCTTCAAAGCGCTTGTCACCCATTTTGGTGATTTCGCTGTTGGAAAGCTGCTTAACGGCTTTGGCGGCATTCTTGTCACCATAAACGGCTTGCTGCCCCTGCGAGGCATTGCTGCCGCTGCTGATGGCTTCGGTGCCGGTGGTGGTGCTGACCGTACCAGAGGTGGTGGTGGCCGAAGTGGCAGAAGTCGCCGTGGTGGCGCTGTTGCTGACAGCTTTATCGGCTGCCTTATCTGCTGCCTGGGCGGCACCGCTAAGGGCAACGACAGAGGCGGAAATGGCCAAAGCGGCTAACAGTTTCTTCATGGATTTTTCCTTTTGGAAAAGAGGTGGAACCAAAGTCAGAATGCGCGCCCAATTTGGCAAAAACAGGGCAACGTTATTCGATTGTTTTTAGGCGGCTTTTTGATGATTCATCCCGACGGCTTCGGCCACCGCGGCATGCACCACTTTGCCATTGGCAATGTTTAAGCCGGCCGCCAAATGGGGGTTGGCATCCATCGCTGGCTGAATGCCCAAATTGGCCAGCTGCATCACAAAGGGCAGGGTGGCGTTGTTCAGGGCAAAGGCGGCGGTACGCGCCACCGCGCCGGGCATGTTGGTGACGCAATAATGTACCACGCCGTTGACCACATAGGTTGGGTTGGAATGGCTGGTTGGGCGGCTGGTTTCAAAACATCCGCCTTGGTCAATCGACACATCCACCACCACGCTGCCTGGCCGCATTTTCTTGATCAGCTCGGCTGAGACAATGCGGGGGGCGGCGGCACCAGGAATCAACACCGCGCCCACCACCAGGTCGGCGTTGGCCACCGCCTGCTCCACCGTGTCGATGGTTGAATACAGGGTGGTAATCTTGCTGCCAAATTGCAGATCCAGATCGTATAGGCGGGACAGGGATTTATCCAGCACCGTCACCCGTGCCTCCATCCCCATGGCCATGCGGGCGGCGTTGGTGCCCACCTTACCCGCGCCCAGGATGACAACCTTGGCGGGAGGAACGCCGGGCACACCGCCCAACAACACGCCGCTGCCGCCCTGGTATTTCTCCAAACAGCGGGCACCGACCTGAATCGACATCCGCCCCGCCACCTCACTCATGGGGGACAGCAGGGGCAGGCCGCCGCGATCATCGGTAACGGTTTCATAGGCAATGGCGGTGCAGCCGCTTTTGACCAAGGCCTCGGCCAGGGATGGTTCCGCCGCCAGGTGCAAATAGGTGAACAGGGTTTGGCCAGGCCGCAACCAACGGCATTCCTGTGGCTGAGGCTCCTTAACCTTTACGATCATGTCGGCCTTGGCAAAAACTTCCTCAGGATCGGCGGCAATGGTGGCGCCCACCGCCCGATAGTCATCGTCGCTGAATCCAATGCCAACGCCCGCCTGGGTTTCGATCAGCACCTGATGGCCGTTGTGGGTTAGCTCATGAACGCTGGCTGGCACCAGGCCGACACGATATTCATGGTCTTTGACTTCGCGGGGTACACCAATCAGCATTCATTGTCTCCTTCAGGTTTTTGTGGGGGGTAACAGGTGGTTTGGGGCTTAGTCCTTTCGCAAAAGGCAACAGCTGCCCTGCATCAACGCCCGTTAAGCGCTACTGATGTCACAAGCCCGCGCCATCGACAAGGGGAATCCCGCCCGCGGCGACCAAGCCGTTTTGCGCTTGCGAAATTGCCGCACCCCTCAATGGTGGTGGGCATGGCGGGCATCAGCCCCACCCTAGCGCATCAGCCCATGGCAACACCGCCTTTACCGTGCCGTTGTTTGAGGAATTTTTGAAACGCGAAATCCCCGATTTTGATGCCCTGATGCCTTAAGGGCTTGACCATGGTGGCTATATATGTGGGATGGCGGATTTTGTGACCTCAATCCCATGATACCTAGGGTCGGATTGGATAAATGATACCAGTTTCTTAAAGTTGCCTTCTTGATTCCCGATCGGCGAAACAATGATTTTTTTGATCGGAAAACCCTGCTCAGCGATGGGCAGTTTGATAATGCCATCTTCTGCTTTGATCAAGCCTCCTTCTACTTTGATTAAACTTCCATCATCGTTGCTGTCGATATTTGTGAAAACTCCCATTCTATATTCTTTTTCCGAATTAAAAGCAGGATGTTTTAGGAGCGATTTAATTGCAATAAATGGCCGAATGTAGTCTTCTTTTTTTGCTTCATATTTTCCATCAATATGTGCCTCAAAAATTGCTTTAAGATTTATACGTAAATTTTTATAGAAATTGGCATATGTTTTTCCAAAAGATTTTTTTATTATTTCTGTATTATACTCATGTAAATACTTAACTTTGTTACATATAAAAACATCGTATTTCTTCTGTTTTTGTCCTGTTTTAAAAATTGATTCCAATTGATTTTTGTCAAAAACAATCGAACAACCATTTTTTTTACCATATCCCCGCCACATAACCAAAGATCCATGATCTTTTTCATAATCATCATGATGTTGCGTGCTGGAAAATATGTAAAGTTCTTCTTTTAAGAAATCAGACAATATGTCTTGAAAGTCTTTGGCCACTTCTTTTTTTAATTTTTCATAGTCTATAGAGTCAGGCAAATTAGAGATTTTGTTTTTACCACAAAGCAGGTCGTCAAAGAGTTTTTCAATAGCTTCAAGAATAAACCGATCTGCATGTTTAAACTCTGTTTGATCATTCATTTTGCTGTAATGCGAAAAAAACAGCACGCCCGATTTCAAAATACTGATAGCGGCATCAATATCGGTGTAGTGAAACAGCAGGTTGTTTGATTCCATGAAACCCAGCTAAAGCGCAGAGGCAGGTGCGTGTTGAACGCCATCAAAAAAGGTGGTGGAGGCAAGCGGGATCGAACCGCTGACCTCCTGCTTGCAAAGCAGGCGCTCTCCCAGCTGAGCTATGCCCCCCCAAGCGGACACCATAGCGACCCCATGCCCCGCTTGGCAAGCGGTCTGTTATTTTTTTCTGTTAAGCTGTATCAGCGCCCGCCGCAATTGGCGAAAGGTCACGGCCTTGCCCAGGCCGCTGGGCAGCAAAAAATCGCTGCCCCGTTGGCGTTGACCATCGCTGGCTTGGCGGCTGACCAGCTTTTGCCAGCGGGCGGCATCCATCCCGCCGCGCCGCCCCGCCCGCCGTTGCCGCAGATGCGAACTGGCCACCATGGTCATCACCCGCTGGCATTGGCGATCCAGCCCCGTTTCCAGCAGCAGCGGAACCTCCATCACCAACCAGCGCTGACGATGTTGCGGCCAACGCCGTGCCCAGGCGGCGCGGTCAACGGCTATCAGCGGGTGCAGCAGCCGTTCCAAGGCGGGCAGCAGGGTGGGGTCGCGCACCACCGCCGCCGCCAGCCGCCCGCGATCCAAGCGCGCCTGAGTCAGGGTGACCTCTGGGGAGGCTTCGGGATTGGCAGGATTGACTGGTATGGGTAACACCGCCTCAGGGCACAGCTGGGCAATGGCGGGCAGGGCGATGGTGGCGCTTAGGCGTCGGACGGCCGCATCGCTGTCATGCACCCGCATCCCCAGGCGGCGCAACAATTTGGCGGTCAGGCTTTTGCCGCTGGCCATCCCGCCGGTCAGACCCAGCCAGCGCGGCTTTGGCCGCCGCCCCCTAAGCTTGCGCCGCATCATGCACCATGGCTCGCAAAGCGTCGGTTATTTCTGGCTGCACCCCGTACCAGGCGGCAAAGGCGGGCGCCGCCTGCGCCAGCAACATTTCCAACCCATCCTGGGTGGCCAGGCCACGGGCAGCCGCCGCCTGCAACAGGGCGGTTTGGCGCGGGCGATAAACCAGGTCATAGACCAGCGCGGCGGGCGGCAGCTGATCCAAATTCACCAACAACGGCGGTTGCCCCACCATGCCCAGCGGCGTGCTGTTAATCAACAAATCGGTTGGCGGGATGGTCAACACCCCCTCCCCCCACGGCAGATAGGCAATCCGCGGGCAGTGGGGCAGATCCTGTAACGCCTCGGCCAGCTCCGCAACTGCCTGTGGCCGCCTGGCCGCGATAGTCAACTGATCCACCCCCAATTCGGCAAGACCCGCCACCACCGCCCGCGCCGCCCCACCCGCGCCCAGCAATACCGCCTGCATCACGGCTTCTTGTCCGCCAACCCCAACCTTAGCTAAGGTGTCGGCCAAGGGGTTAGCTAACTGATTAGCTAACCCTTGTTGCGCCACCCGTTGATCCCCTCGAAAATTCCAGTGTTGGCGCAGCGGGGTCACAAAGCCTGCCACATCGGTGTTGTCGCCATGCAGCTGGCCATCCGCCCCTACCACCACGGTGTTGACCGCGCCAACGTGCCTGGCCAGCGGGCTAAGGCTGGTCAGCAGGGGCAGCACCGCGGTTTTGTGCGGCAGGGTCAGGTTAAAGCCGCGATAACCCGCCACCACCAATTCCTGAATCTGCTGCTTAAGCGCCTGGGGCGGTACCGCATGCACCCGATAGTCGCCCGCGATCCCCGCCTGTTTCAGCCAGAAATTGTGGATAAGGGGCGACAGGCTGTGCCCCGCTGGCCAGGCCAGTAAGCCGGTTTGGATCATGGCCTGCCCCCCGTGGTTGAGGAATGGGAAGCATGGGGGGGGGAAGGCTTTGGCACAGGACGCGGCGGACGGCTGGCCAAGATTTCCTGCACCTCCGCCGCCACCTCCTCCACCGATTTTTGCGCGCTGTCGATAATCGGCCAGCCCTGTTGCCGATACAGTTGGATGGCGGCGGTCACCTCCTCCCGCACCATGACAGGGTCAACATAGCTGGAACCATCCTGCTCCACCCCGCCCAGGAATGCCAGGCGTTTGCGACGAATGGTCAGCAGGTTGTTGGCATCCTGGGTCAAGGCTACCACCAACAAATCCTTGTTATCCATCAACACCGGCGGCAATGGCAGACCGGGGACAATCGGCACATTGCCCGCCTTTACCCCCTGATTGGCCAAATACAAACTGGTTGGGGTTTTGGCGCAGCGCGATACCCCCACCAACACCACATCGGCCTGGTGCAGGGTGTCGGCGCCCAATCCATCGTCATGTTTCAGGGCAAATTCGATTGCGGCCACCCGCATAAAATAAGCCTCCGTCAGGGCATGTTGCTTGCCCGCCGTCGGGTGGCGTGGCGCCAGATTAAGGTGACGCCCCAGAAAATCGCTAAGCGGTGATAGGGCGTGATGGGTGGGAATGTTGGCCATCGCCGCCTGCACCTCTATCACCGTTTGCACCTCAGGAATCACGATGGAATAGACGATAAGGCTGTTGGGCTCCTGGGCGGCTGCCAACGCCACTTGCGCCATCACTTGGCTTGCCCGTTCGGCTGTGCGCACCAACCGCCAGACCCTGATGGGCGGGGGATTGTTTTGAAATTGCGCCAAGCAGGCTTCGGCCATGGCGTTAACGGTTTCGCCCGTCGAATCGGAAATTAGATGAATGGTGCCCACGCCCTTAGCCCCCTGGTTTATCATGTGTTTGCATCCGTTGCAGCAAGCAGCAGTTTAAGATTGGCTGAACACGGATACAAGCCAATCGCGCGATGATGGTTGCTATTACGCCGTGCGATAGGGGCGATCGCGCCAGGCTGTGGATAAGATTTTTCTAAGGCGAAATTATCCAGGGTTATCCCAGGGTAAAATTGGCCTTGGGGATAAGTGGGATTTTGACCACAGGGGGGGTTGGATTTGATACACAGACCGATGACGGCAAGCTTGCCAGGATAAGTCTGTGGAAAAAACGGGCTAGTCACGCTTTTTTCATCAGGAATTGCAGCGGGGAAAAAATGGGATAACCCGCCAAAAAATCTTATCCCCATTTTCCCCTGCCCCTACTATCCATCACCACCTTAATTTATAAAAAAGATTACTTATATTGGGGAATTTCTGGAAGCCAGATGGCCTTTTGCCCTGGGGTACAAAAGGGTTGCGGGTGGTAGCCAAGCGGGTGAGAATTGCCTATGGTGTCTAATGGTATCTAACCTTTACCGTACTAAGATGAAAAATTGATGAAAGCTTTGTTGGCGGTTTTGCATGGCCATATCCTGACG
>VEQJ01000026.1 GCA_018883285.1 Alphaproteobacteria bacterium | reverse complement strand
GCCATATCCTGACGCCCCCGCCAATCTGGCTGATGCGGCAGGCTGGACGGTTTTTGCCCGAATACCGCGCCCTTAGGCAACAAAGTCCCGACCTGATGGCCTTGTTTCTGAATCCGACCAAGGCGGCGGAAATCACCCTGCAACCGCTGCAACGGTTCGCCCTGGACGCGGCGATTATCTTTGCCGATATCCTGCTGGTACCCTATGGGCTGGGGCTGAAAGTTGGCTTTGGCGATCAGCATGGCTTGGGGCAAACCGGTGTGGCCAGCACCGCGGCGGAGCTGGAGGGGTTGCGCTATGACCAGGCGGCGGCGATGCAACGCTGGCAACCGGTGGCTGAGGTGGTGCGGATGGTGAAGAAGGATTTGCCAGAGCACGCAACCCTGTTGGGTTTTGCGGGTGCCCCCTGGACAATTGCCTATTACCTGCAACGGCAACAGAATTTGCCCATAACGGTTAGCAGCGGTTTGATGGATCTGCTGATTACCGCCACCATCGATTACCTGTGTTTGCAAATTGCGGCGGGGGTTGAGGCGGTACAGCTGTTCGACAGCTGGGCGGGCTTAGCGCTTGATGATTATCAGCGCCTGGTGATACAGCCGCACCAACGGGTGATTGCGGGGGTACGGGCGCGCTATCTCACCATTCCCATCATTGGCTTCCCAAAGGGTAGTGGTCAGGCCTATGCCGATTATGCCGCCGCCGTGCCGGTCAGTGCCTTAGGGTTGGATCATGAGGTGGAGTTGGCGCGGCTGTTGCCCCTGCTGCCCCCCCAACTGCCGCTACAGGGCAATTTGGCGCCCGAATTGTTGCAGCGGGGCGGGGATGAGATGGCCAAGGCGGTTTATCAGCTGCAACGCCTGATGATTGGCCGCCCGCACATCATGAATTTGGGGCATGGGGTGCTGCCCGATACCGACCCCGCCCATGTTGCCCAGCTAATCGACTTGGTAAAAAGCCCACAGTCGGCTATGATTGGCAAATGACCATCAGCCTGATCCCAGCCAAAAGATTTTTCTTCCTAAAGCGGTTGCGTCTAAACCACGGGGGCAGGGGTGACTAAGCCAGCGGATACGCCCAATCCTGTCACGAACGTGGCACCAGTTAGCCAGCCGAATCTGGCCGACCAACCCAGCCTGCCCGATTTACCGATGAACCCGCAACCAGCCGCCCTGAAATTGGTGATTGTGACCGGCCTGGCGGGGGCGGGTCGAACCGCGGCGCTGCGTTGCCTAGAGGATCAGGGCTATGAGGCGATTGACAACCTGCCCCTAACCCTGCTGCCCCCCTTGTTGGCGGAGAGTGAACCGCCACGGCCATTGGCGATAGGGTTGGATGCACGCAGCCGTGCCTTCTCCAGCGCGGCGGTACAGCAGGTGTTGCATCTGTTGCGCGAGCGATCGGCCGCCCGCTTAATCTTTCTGGAGGCCAGTGAGGCGATGTTGATGCGTCGCTTTAAGGAAAGCCGCCGCCCACATCCCTTGGCATCTTTTGACCCCTCGCACGGGCTTGCCACAGCGGATCAGCGCCCCATGACCCTGATAGAAGCGATGACGGCCGAGCGGCAGTTGTTGGTGCCGATTCGCGATGAGGCCGATTTGGTGATTGATACCACCGAAATGAAGACCGATGGGCTGAAACGCTTGTTGCAAAGCCGCCTGCCCGCCCCGCACAGCTCCAAATTGCAACTAACCTTGTTGTCTTTTGCCTATAAGCGCGGCCTGCCACCCGAGGCCGATTGGGTGTTTGACATGCGATTTTTGCGCAACCCCTTTTACGATCCCGAGTTGCGGTTGGTTGATGGGCGGCAACCACAGGTGGCGGCCTATATTGACGCCGACCCTGCCTTTGCGCCCTTTGTGCAGCAGGTGATGACCCTGATGCACAGCACCATCCCCCTCTACGAACGCGACAACCGTTTCTACCTTACCATTGCTTTTGGCTGCACGGGCGGCTTTCATCGCTCGGTACGAACCGTCAGCCGCCTGCATCAGCTGTTGGCGGAGGCTGGCATCACCGCCACCCTGGTGCATCGCGATATGGCGCATGGCCCCTAATTGTCCCTAATTGCCCGTAAGCTTTGGGATGGGGGGACTGCCCTGAACTGCCCCTTAATTGCTAAGATCGGCCAGGGCTTGCTTAATTTTCAGCATATCCAGCCAGGCTTCGCGTTTGTTGGCGGGGCTGCGCATCAAAAAGGCGGGGTGATAGGTGGCCAAAACCTTAATGCTGGGTTGATGGTCGGCAAAGGCAGGGTTGCGGTAGTCATGCCATTGCCCACGCAGGCGTGTTATCCCCTCCTTGCGTTGCAGAATCGCCTTAACGGCGATACCACCAACCAGCACCAACAGCTTTGGCGCAACCAGGGCGATATGCTTTTCCACAAAGGGCAGGCATTGGGCGATTTCGCGATCGGTCGGCGGGCGGTTGCCGGGGGGGCGCCAAAAGATCACGTTGCTGATATAGGAATTGTCGCGATCAACCGCGATGCTGGCCAACATTTTGTCCAGCAGTTGGCCGCTTTGGCCGACAAAAGGCTTGCCCAGCCGATCCTCCTCCGCGCCGGGAGCCTCCCCTATTAGCATCAGCGGCGCAGTGGGATTGCCATCGGCAAACACCATGTTGGTGGCAAAGCTTTTGAGCAGGCAATCGTCATAACCCTCAACTGCCGCCCGTAAGCCCGCCAGGTCACAGTCCGTCGGGTACGGTGGTGGTGAATGGCCATTGGTCACAGAAGTGGTAGCAGAAGTTGAAGGCATTGTTGTGGAAAAGCTGTGGGCAAGGGGTTGGTGGTTGGAAATGGGCTCTTGGGCGTTAAGGCTGGTATAGAGCGGCTGTTGCTCTAGCTTAGCTAACTCTGTGTGGCCTTGCGGCGTGCCGTCAGCCATGCCTGAGGAGGCCGATAAATTGGATTGGGTGGCGGTTGCCTGGTTAGGGCGGGATGGTGCCATTCGGGTAGGGGCATGGTGTAATGGCTGCTTAGGCGCCTGCGCCATCGCCCCCGCCTGTTCTGGCCGCGGTTGCAGGGGTGGCAGTGACTCTAACGGCCATAGCCCCTCGCAGCTTTCCATCCCCATTTGCATTTGCCAAGCCAGCGCCGCCCGCAAGCTAAGCAAAGTGGCTTTTGTATCGGGGCAATCTTGGTTATGGTGGGGTGTCATGAAAGCTATCTTATCCCTTGGTCACAAACCGACTGGCTGCGCGCATCGTCGCACGACCCCTATGATCAAACCATCCGCATGGGCGATGTCAAGCCTTGCCGTGCTGATGCTGACCGCCTGCGCGGTGACAGAATCGCCGACGGGCAGCGTCTATGAGGATGCGTTGGATGCGGGCACGTCCGTTACCACTGTTTCTGCCAAGATGCCAAGCCTGGTCGATATGCCACCACCCACGACGCAGTCGGGCAGTTATTTGGCAGGTCGGCAGGGGTTGATGGAGGGGCGCTATGACCTGGCCTGGCCGTATCTGCATCACAGCCTGCTGACGGATCCTGGTAACCGCATGTTGTTGCAGGAGAATTTGAATCTGGCAATGGCGCAGGGCGCTGTTCAACAGGCGGTCTCTTATCACCAACAGCTGGTGGCGCAGGGGGTGACCGCCCCCAATGGGCAGCTGGCCATGTTGGTCGATGCGATTCAACGCGGCGATTGGGCGGCGGCCGAAGCGGTGACCACCCAACTGCCCAATAATGAGCTTAATATTTTGCTGCGTCCCGCCATTCAGGGTTGGATTCGATTGGCGCAGGACAATCCCGCGGGTGCCAGGGCGGCAATGTTGCAAATGCCCCTTACCCACCCGTTGCGATGGTTGGTTGACAACCAAATAGGCCTGGTGGGTTGGTGGCTGGGGGAATTGCCCGCGGCGGAGCAGGCCTTTAGCAATGCGCTTGGTCAGGATCCGCAACCGCCCCTGCGCCTGGTGGAAAGCCTAACAACGGTTCAGCAGTTGCAGGGACGTCAAACTGAGGCGCTGGCCGTTTTTGACCGCCTGTTGGCGCAACAGCCTGAAAATGATTGGTTGCTGCAAATGCGGCGGCAGACCGCTCAAGATGCCTTAGCTAAGGGGTTAGCTAAGCCGTGGTTGCAACGCCCGCAGGATGGCATTGCCGACCTGTTCCTTACCATGGCCATGTTGTTACAGGATGAACAGTTCCGTGATGCGCGGGTGCAATATCTGCAACTGGCGCTGGCGATTAGCCCAGATTTGGAGTTGGCGAAGATGCAGCTGGCACGAACCCTGGCGGGCTATGATCGCTGTTCCGAATCTCTGAAAATTTGGCACAAAATTCCCCGCTCCAGCCCGTGGAGCTGGACTGTTCGCTTGGATGAAGCCCGCTGTTTGGAATTGTTGGATCACCGGGAGGAAGCGATTGATCAGCTGGAATCTTTAGCCAGTGAACGCCCCAACCGCCGCGATGTTTGGATGTTGCTGGGTGATATTCATCGCAACGCCAGTCAGTTTGCCGATGCCCAGGCCGCCTATGGCAAGGCTATTGCGGTTAAGGGCGCCACCCCCCCGCAAGAAGGGGATTGGCCATTGTATTATGTTGCGGGCATAGCAGCTGAGCAGGCTAAGGATTGGCCAAGCGCCGAACGCTATTTGAAAAAAGCGCTGGAGCTTAGCCCGAACCAGCCAAGCGTGCTGAACTATCTTGGCTATAGCTGGCTGGATCAGGGTTTGGATAAGGGTGAGGCCGCCGAAATGATTCGGCAGGCGCTATCCCTGCGTCCCAATGATCCCTATATCACCGACAGTTTGGCCTGGGTTTATTATCAGCAAAAACAATACGATAAGGCAATAGAGCTTTTGGAGCGCGCCCTTAGCTTGGTGGCCAATGACCCGGTTATTACCGACCATTATGCCGATGCCTTGTGGCAGGTGGGTCGTAGGATGGAGGCGCGCTATCAATGGCAACGTGCCCTGTTGTTCAAACCCGATGAACGGTTGCAGGAATCGATTCAGGGCAAATTGGCCAATGGCCTGGCCAACAAGAATTAAGCAGCGCCTTGGATGCTATAGCGATATGGATCGCCTGTGATGATTGCCTCAGCATCCACCTCCCTAAGGGGTTTGGCCAATGCCAAGCTTAATCTGTTTTTTAAGGTCGGTAACAAACGATCCGATGGCTATCATGAGATTCAAAGCCTGATTGTTTTCTTGCGCCTGGCCGATAACGTCACCCTTACCTTAGCTAATCAAGAAGAAGTTGAAGGGGGCGGCATGCATCTGTATGGCATTAATAGCAATAACATACCCAAAGATGCGCAAAACCTAGCGGCCAAAGCCACAAACCTTTTGCGCGATAATTACCAGGGTATTTTGCCAAAATATCATGTAAGTCTTGCCAAAACCATCCCTAGTGGGGCAGGTCTTGGTGGCGGTAGCGCCGATGCGGCTGCTGTCTTAAAATTGTTGGCGGGCAGACATGAAGAAGTCCAGCCAATGGTTGGCTCCTACCCCTGGCACCAAAAATTGGGGGCTGATGTATCGGTTTGTCTTGGCAATCGGTCATCCCTGGTAGCGGGTATTGGTGAAAAAATTTGTGATAGTCGTCTTTCTGAATCTGTAGGAAAGCTATTCCATATTTTGTTGGTTATGCCAAAGCAATCGTTGGAGACCAAAGCGGTTTTTGATCGTCATGCCGATCTTAGGAAAGGCACCAATAATCCTGTTGCTATTGTGCCATTGGTAGAGCCTTTAGAGCTGGGCGACCTGCGGCGGTTGGGCAACGATTTGCTGCCCGCCGCCATCAGTCTTTGTCCTGCTATTGCCAGATTAATTGATGCCATGCAATCGCTTGCTGGGTGCTGCTATGCATGCATGACAGGCAGCGGTAGCGTGGTTTTTGGCCTGTTTGCGGATAAGGCCGTTGCCTATCAAGCCTATCGTCAAATGATAATCGATAAGGATGCTTATTGGGTGTGTTTGACCGAGATGCTAAGGGATTAGTATGGTGCGGCTGTTCAAATGCGGCGCTGGTATGACCAAGGTATTGCTCTAATTGCTGTTGCAGATAGCCGGTGGACAGGCCGTAAACCATGGCGCCGGTTAGCATAAGCCATAACAGGATAAAAATGAGTGTTTGGATAAACCGCAGGAACCAAGACTTTTTTGTGGGGTGACCATTGGATGGCGTGTCCGTAGTAGAATTGCTTGAAAGAGTGCTTTCGGATAACGCGGTCTGATTGGCATGATCAGTCTGGCTTTCATCCGCCATCTCGGCGAATGACTGGGGTGGACTAAAAAAGTCTTCTTTGTCCTCTGACGCGAAATTGTCTGCCGTATGGTTGTCGTGATAATCCATGTTGGCGATTGTTTCAGAATGACCTGGCATGACAGCATCTTCTTTACAATGTTCGACTTTATGGTTAGACGACATGCTCTCTAGCGCATCATTTACCGGATTGTTGCTAGCGACATCTTCTCTAGGGTCGACATTCTTATGGTTATCCTGTTTATCCGCATAATCATTCCTGAAAAAACCTGACAAAACAGGCGTCTGGATGGGGGGGTGATCTTCGGCAGGGGAATCCTTGTGCTGATGATACGCATCCAGTTGGTTTTGAAGTTTTGTTAAACGATCGCTTAGCCAGTCATAGCGATTCTGGAATTCATTTTGCAAAAGCTGTTGTTGTTCAATCTGATGCAGCAATTGTTTCATCAGAGTGCGTCGCCGTTCCAGCCTTTGATGGGCAATGCTTTGTCGTATCGTCTGCTCCAACCATTGACCAGCGTTTTGATCATGACGGGCTGCCATTCGTTTGACCGTCTCTCTGGCTGATGGGGAAACCCCTTTGATGTTCCAAGTGCTCATTAATAGACTTAGCTAAGCATTGATGGGTTGGTGGTGGGGCTATGGCTTGCAGGCATCTCCTGCTTAGCTAACAATGTTTCGGTTACCTGCTCCTCCATCCGACAAAGCTTGCGGTGCAGGATGGTAAGGTCATGTTGCATCTTGCCCTCAAGCCGTTGTAACTTATGATCAATAACGGCAATGGCTTTTTGCAACTCTGCCTCCGATAACGGGGGTTGGGTCGTGGTTTCGCTGTTTATCAGGGGTGCCGAATCCTTGGTTTTCTTTTCTGTTTGTTGCATCAGGGTTTGATTAATCCACTGACCAAGGCTTAAGCCCGCTTCGGCCGCCGCCTGCTTAGCTAAGGCGCGAGCCTCCTCCGACACGCCCTTAACACTCCATGAATTTAGTGCCTTTGTCATTATTTCTTCCTTTGGGTTACGCCTTTGGCCAATGTTGGGTGAATGGGTAAGCTTTTCATGAGATAGAATTCAATCAAGAACATTAGACAAAACATCAACCAAAAAGCAAAGAGGCTTTTTGCCAATGCCCTAACCAGTGTTACCCAATGTAATACCAAGTATGACTTTTTGCCAAGAGGCCAAATTGCCCCGACAGAATCTTTTTTGCACGACAGGCTTGCGCGAACCAAGATTTTCGGGCATTACAACGAAACGGAGTGTTATTGGGGCGTAGCCAAGTGGTAAGGCATCGGTTTTTGGTACCGACATTCCTAGGTTCGAATCCTAGCGCCCCAGCCATCCGATTCTTTCATCGTCAGACCATTGCTGGGGAGCATGCCTGTGATGGCCAGAGCCTGTATAGCCATTGGTCTAATGATTGCCGCGCTGTGTTGTTTGCCCCCAAGGGCGTCAGCCGATGTTGTGCGTGTCACCGTCGACAATATGTATTGTGAGCCTTGTTGGCCGCGCTTGCAAAGCGCCACCCAGGATGCAAAGCCCGATGTGGTCGATACCTATTATGACCGTGAGGAACGGGTGATTGCCGTCGATTTGGCCGACGGGGTGCAATGGTCTGATCAACAGCTGATCAACTGGTTAGCGCTATCGGGTTATGAGGCGCGCACCGTGCAACGTCAGCCCGTGATAGGGTTTCCAACCAGGCCGCGCCCCCCCTTTGCCCCATCCTATCCCCAACCGCTGCCCGCGCCCCCCCCCTGCCCGTCCGCTGAAAAATTGACGCGCTGAAAAATCGACACAAGTTTGCAATAGCGCTTAGGCCAAATCGCCCAGCCGCAGGATGTAGCCACCCGCGCCATTTTCAATCGCCAGCGCGGGGGAAAGCCGAGCCAGTTTTTGCCGCAGCCGATACAGATGCGTTTCAAAAATCTTGCTGTCGGCATGGATATTGGCTTGGCGACCATTCCAATGCGCCATCACCTGATGACGGCTAAGGCCATCGGGATTGCGGAGCAGCAGCAGCAGCAATTGCCCCTCTCGCCCGGTTAGGCGCAGCGATGGCTGCGACCCGTCCGTCATGGTGGCACCCTGTATCACCCATTGCCGACGGGCATCATAGCGATAACCGCCAGGCAAGGGATAGGAACTATCACCAAAGCCATTGCCAACGTTATCCAGGTCAGCTGGGGGCGTCGATAACACCGTTGCCGCATTTGCTATCAGCCAATCGGCCAGCAGGGCGCGCCAGGCAATCGGCAACGGCCAATCCCCGTCATCAGAAGATGGCACCCGCCGGCGGGGTAGGCGCAGCCCATGCTGATCCGCCTGTTGATACAGGGCATCCAAGGCCTTTGTGAACAGGGGATCGTCGGGAAAGGCAACGCTATCGGTTGGGTCGGTCATGGATGTTCCCCCTGTGTGCGATCAAATTGGCACGATTGTTGCGAAGTAACAGAAAATGGTGGTGTCAGCCCATGACGCCTAATGGAATAATCCTTACCCATGGCCAGGTTGGTTGTTGCGCATGAATCCCGTTTCCCTACCCTTAACCCCTTTTGCCTTGTAGAGCATTGACGAATGACCGCTATCCGTCAACCATCCGCCACTTTGCCGCCGCCGCCAGCCGTAGCCGCTGTTGCGCCGACAGCCCTGTATCAACCAAAGGCGGTTGGTGAGGGTGTTGGCGCCAAGTCGCCGCCCCCCGCTGCGACCCCAGAATCCTCAGATGCGGTCAGCAATGGCGGCTATGGCAACCGCCCCGTGGCCGGCCGTACCAATGGCCAACAGGTGGAAACCGAATCGGTCGATCTGAGTTTTGGGGACTTTCTGGATATCATAAACCCCCTGCAACATGTGCCGATTATTAGCACGCTTTATCGCAAGCTGACGGGTGATGAACAGTCGGCAACCGCCAATGTGATGGGCGGCCTGTTGTATGGCGGCCCCATCGGCCTGATTGCGGCGGTCATCAGTCAGCAGGTTAAGGATAGCACGGGCGATGAACCGCTTGGTCATGCCTATGCCTTGTTGGATGGGTCGCCAACCACCACGCCCCCGCCTGCCGCCAGTAAGCTGGCATCGGCTAACCCTGCCGCTGCTCCAGCTGCTGCTCCAGGTGCCGCCCCATTGAAAACCAGCGCCAGCGAGCCTGCTGGCAAAAGTCCCGTTGCCCCCAAAGATAGCGCCATCACCCTGGCACAAGCGGCACCACCATCCAGTCATCGCTCGGATAAAAAATTCGCGCCGCCCGCTTCGTCGGCACAGGCGCAATCGTCAGCGCCCCAGCCCGCTGTCCAGGCACCGTTGGTATCGCCGCAGGATATGCGCAACAAAATGATGGAGGGGTTGGATCGCTATCAAGCCCTGGTTAAGGCGCGCCAGGCTGCCGATGCCGCTGCCAGCATTATCGGTGGCGAGCAGGATGGTGGAGTGGCGGGCTTAGCGGGTGTATCATCCGCTCTAGCGGATGGGGCGTCAGCGGATAAAGGGGCGGATAGGGTTGCCCATAAGTCTGATGGGAAATCTGGGGATAGGTTCGGCGGGCCAAACCCCCC
>VEQJ01000265.1 GCA_018883285.1 Alphaproteobacteria bacterium | reverse complement strand
TACCCCTGGCTAGCAAATCAGCGTCAGTGACCTCTAAGTCGTTGATTAAATTGCTTAAATATTTGCCTCTTGCGGCGCGCAAAACCCTAACGGTTGATAACGCCCCCTAAATAATAGCGAATTTGCCAATCATCTGTTCGTAACCAAAAAACTTGCCATGCCTATTTACTTTTGTGACCCCTACACCAGCTGGCAAAAAGGAGGAATTGAAAACACTAATGGTCGATTGCGTCGCGAATTACCACGCAAAACTGATATAAAGAAAATTTCTGAGGAGGATTATCAAGAAACCATCTTAAACCATAACTTAACACCACGCAAAAGCCTCAACTGGCTCACCCCTCTTGAGGCCTTCACCCAAAATATCCAGCTTATTGCACTTCAAACTTGAATTCAGCTTCCTACTTATTAAACGACAATATTTTTGCGAATCCCCCCCCTAATGCGCCTGTCCCCAGGTGGTGCCGATTTTGGCCTCAACCACCAGCGGGACTTGCAGGGTGATGGCGGGGGTGGCGGCGGCGGCCATGGTTTGGCAAATTTGACTTTTCAGGCGGTTTAACTCATCCTCTGCCCCCTCCAGTAGCAGTTCATCATGCACCTGCAACAACAGGCGGCTTTGATACCCCCCCGATTGCAACAGGTTATCCACCCGCGTCATGGCGCGTTTGACCAGATCGGCGGCCGTCCCCTGCAGCGGGGCATTGACGGCGGCGCGTTCGGCAAACTGACGGCGACCAGCGTTGCTGCTGGCAATTTCGGGCACCGCCACGCGGCGGCCAAACAGGGTGGTGACATAGCCATGGTCGCGGGCAAAATCGCGCATCGATTCCATATAGGCGGGGATGCCAGGAAAACGGGCAAAATAATGCTTGATAATCTCGCTGGCTTCCCCGGCGGTAATGCCCAATTGAGCGGCCAGGCCATAGGCGCTGATACCATAAATAATCCCGAAATTGATGGCCTTAGCGCTGCGTCGCAGTTGGCTGTCCACCTCTGCCAACGGTTTGTGAAACACCTCCGCCGCGGTTTGCACATGAATGTCGATGCCATCGGCAAAAGCCTGACGCAGGGTGGGGACGTCGGCCAAATGCGCCAACAGCCGCAGCTCAATCTGGCTGTAGTCGGCGGACAGCAGCTGCCAGCCAGGTTCCGCGATAAAGGCGGTGCGCAGCTCCCGCCCCTCAGTCGTGCGGATCGGGATGTTTTGCAGATTGGGATCAATCGAGCTGAATCGCCCCGTGCTGGTCTGCGCCAACAAAAAGGTGGTGTGGACGCGCGCCGTGGCGGGCTTGGCCAGCCGCGATAAAGCCTCAACATAGGTGGATTGCAGCTTAGCAATTTGTCGCCAGGCCAACACCTTTTCGGCGATGACATGGCCGGCGGCGGCCAGCGGTTCCAACACGTCAACCCCCGTTTCATAGGCGCCCGATTTGCCGCGTTTTGGGGCGGGCAAGCCCAACTCCTCAAACAGCACCACCCCCAATTGCTTGGGTGATCCGATGGCAAAGCGTTTGTCGTTGGCCAGCTGGTAAACCTGCTCCTCCAACTCCAACAGGCGGGCGGCAAAGCGTTGATTCAGCTGGCGCAGGAAGTCGAGATCCAGCCGTACCCCCGCCCGTTCCATCCGCGCCACCACCGCGGGCAGCGGGCGATCGACATGCTGATACAGCGCCAAGCCCGCCACCTGATGCAGCCGTTGTTGCAGCAGCGGGAACAGATAAAGCGCGGCGGCGGCGGGCACCTGGGTTGCCCATTCGGCGGGCAAGTCAAAGCGGGCGGCGATGGCTGGCAAATCGTGCCCTGCCCGCCCCCCCGTGCCGCTGCCCCCCTCCGCGACATAGCTCATCAGCTGCAGGTCATCGAGGGCATCATCCACCAACGGCCATTCGGGATAGGCCGTCCACAGCCCTTTCCAATCCAGGCCGATTTTGGCGATGCTGTTATCCTGAAACAGGGGGGTCAGCAGCCTGGCGACCGCGGCATGGGGCAGGGCGCCGCCGCCATCGTCCGTACCAGTGGGCTGGCTAAGCAAATCGGTGGACGCGTTGTTGGCCGCCAGCGTTATCACCACCTGCTCCGTCGGCTGATAGGCCAGAGCTAGGGGCACTCGCCCATCCGTCGTTGGCATCCTGATGATCGCCAGTTGGCCTGTTTGGTTGGCGTTGTCTAGCCAGTGACGAAGATCCCCCAGGCTGGCCAGCGGGCGACTGAGCGGAAGGGCGGGGGGCGCAGAATGGGAGGGAAGGGTAGCGG
>VEQJ01000264.1 GCA_018883285.1 Alphaproteobacteria bacterium | reverse complement strand
TCAACCTTACCCATTGTTCCCGTCAACCCATCATCGTCATTGTGATAGCCAGCCTTCTCACGCTCTACCAGCTGGCCATTCCAATACAACCGCCCCTGTTTCATTTGGATGCGGTCGCCCGCCACCCCAATCACCCGCTTAATATAATCGGTTTTGCCGTCATGACCGCGAAAAACCACCACATCCCCCTGTCGCGGCGAATGCCCGCCGTAGCGCTGCTTTAACGGCACCTCTAGCGGGAAAGAATAGCGGCCATAGCCATAGGAATATTTGGATACAAACAGATAGTCCCCCACCAACAAATTGGGCTTCATCGATCCCGATGGGATATTAAACGGCTCCAACAGCAGGGTGCGCACAATCGCCGCCAACACAAAGGCCGACACCACCAGCTTGGTAATCTCAAAGGGTGGCACGGTATCGGTTGGCCAACCATCACTGCTGCTGGCGCGGGTGCGGTAATAGCTGTAGGCCTCCTGCGCGACAATCAGCAGGAAAACAGCGAACAACAAATAATACATCATGATAGGGGGCAGATTTTAGGGGTGGGAAGCCAGCACGACAAAGGCTAAGGCAAAGGGGTCTTCGGAAGAAAGGCTTAGGTGCAGGTGAAAATTCTGGCCAAGCCGTGCGGTTGCATCCTGCAAGCTTTGGCCATGAAGTTCAAGGCTTGGTTGACCGCTAGCGGTGCGAACCACGCAAATATCCCTAAGCCTTAGGTGGCGGCCAATGCCCGTGCCAAAAGCCTTGGCCAACGCCTCCTTCGCGGCAAAACGGCTGGCCAGGAACATGCGCGGATTGGGATTGCCCGCCAGCCCCGCCAGCTCCTGACGATGGAACACCCGCGCCAGGCGACGATTATCAAAAGATTGCAACCAGGATGCCATGCGGCGGCTGTCAACCAAATCGGTGCCGATGCCTAAGATCATCAAATCCCGCCCCTGGCCACCATCATCAACCGCTTCATTTCGGCAACCGCCGCGGTTAAGCCAACAAAGACCGCTTCGGAAACCAGAAAATGCCCGATATTCAACTCCTCAACCTGAGGAATGGCGGCGATTTCATGCACATTGGCAAAGGTTAAGCCGTGACCGGCGTGACAGGCCATGCCCAGCGCCCGTACCTGCGCCGCCGCATCCTGCAACCGTGCCAATTCACCATGTTTGGCATGGGCATAGCCACCGGTGTGCAGCTCCACCGCCGTCGCCCCCGCCTGCTGCGCGGCCTGGATCTGGGCGGGATCGGGATCCAAAAACAGTGAAACGGCAATACCCGCCGCCCGCAATGGCTTAACAAATTCGGCCAAGTCAGCCCCCAGCTTGCGGGCATCCAACCCACCCTCAGTGGTCAATTCCTGGCGCCGTTCAGGCACCAAACAGACGGCTTCGGGACGGGCATCTAAGGCGATCTGCTGCATCTCTGCCGTAACCGCCATTTCCAGATTGATGGGCAACTTTTGCTCAGCCAGCAATCGGGTGACATCGGCATCACGAATGTGGCGGCGATCCTCACGCAAATGGATGGTAATCAGATCCGCTCCGCCCGCCTCAGCCACCAGGGATGCCCGCAACAGGTCGGGATAGTCGGCGCCGCGGGCGTTGCGCAGGGTGGCAACATGATCGATATTAACCCCTAACCGCATGGGTAAGCCCCCCCTAATAATTGTCGCCATCGGCCAGTTGCTGCACCCGTAAGCGTTGATCAAAATAACGCCCCTGAAACAGGGAAATGCCGGCGGATCGGCCAAAACGTAGGGCGGTATCGTTATCACAACGGGTCAGAATAAGCCGCGCGGTGCCGATCCGCTTAACCAGTTCTTTCATCTCTGCCAGCTTTCTGGCAGGCAGGCCGTCGGTCAGCTCAGGCGACCAAATCATTTTAACAAAATCGACCTTAAGCTGGTTGCGATCAATGAATTGTAGGGATTGTTGGGTCATGCCATCCACGCAGATCGTATAGCCACGCTCTAACAAATAATCACGGGCAAAGCTGAAACCGCCAAAATCGCTGAAAATATCAATCCGCTGCAACTCCACCACCACCCGACCACGCGGAATCGCCAGCTCGGTCATCCGTCGGTCAAATTCCAAAAATTTTTTAGATAGCAGGGTTTCAACATTCAAATTCATGCTAACGGGTGTTTTGGTAAAGGCAACCAAATCTTCCATAGCGTGGCTAAGCATTCGCTTATCCACCGTGTTGGTTAGGTACTGAAATAGCCATTTGTCAGCGTAAATGTTAATCGTGGGGCAAACAGTTG
>VEQJ01000263.1 GCA_018883285.1 Alphaproteobacteria bacterium | reverse complement strand
GCCTTACCCGCTGGCCAACCCGCTGAGCCCCGATGGACGGCCGCAAGAATCCCTGCAGCAGGGCATCGGCCAGCCCTGATTTTCCTCTAGCCCAATTTTCCCCCAGCCTTAAGGACTAAGTCATGACCACACCCACCTCAGCAATCAGCAACAGTTGGCACAGCAGCATTATTGAGCAGCGGTTGGCACAGGCGGCGGCGATTTTGCGGCGATTGCCCGGCGCGATGCCCCGCACCAAACTGACCAGCTGGCCAGAGGTGATTCACAGCACGCGCGAGGCCTATGGCTGGAATTCCAGCCAGCCCCGCCCCATCCCCCCGCATCCGCAAGACATTCAGGCGATGGATCAGGCGCTGGAATGGCTTTTTTGGTTAAGCGAGGGGGAGCGCAAATTGGTATGGGCGCGCGCCTGCCGCCTGCCCTGGCGGGGGTTGGCCGAAATGGATGGGCGGTCGCATGTGACGCTGCGCAAGGTGGTGCAACAGGCCTATCAGCATATCGCCCACCAGCTGAACAAACAGGGGCGCTGATTTTTTTGCGATCAAAACCGCACGTTAGGACAAGCACTTTACCAATGTGCAGGCGTTAATCCGATTATTGCAACCAGACGCTGTTGTTGGCGGCCTGCTGACCAAAACCCGCCAGGGGGGTCAGGGTGGGGGTTTCCGCCAATTCCTGACACAGCTTGCTGGCCTCATTCAGGGCGTCGGCCACCGGCTGTTCCCGCCAATCCGTAAACCAATGCGGCGCTTGCTCCGCCTCCTCACAGCGGGCGGCCACCTCATCCAACAGGGCGGACAGGGTCAACATTTCCTCCATGCAGCTTTGGTTAAACTGATAGCGGAAAAAGAAAACGGCGGTCGATAGGCTGTCAATCGGCAGGCTGCACCAGGGGTTTTCATCAACGAAATACAGGGTATTGCGTTTTTGGCCAGTCGCCGCGGGGTTTTTGACATAGGCATAGGGGTCGAATTTCAGCTTTTCCAACAGCTGAGCGGCAATCTCCGCCATCAGAAACACCGCTTTAGGAGCCAGGCTGCGCCATTGGAACAATCCCGTATGACCCGCCTCCTGCAATCGTCCCTGAATCTCGTCGAAAAGGGCGCGGGCACCAAGGCGTTCATAGGGCAAGCCCCGTTCTTCAGCGTCCAAAAATTTACGCGTCTGCACCAGCAATTGTTGGCTATCAAAGAAATGCCAGGGATTGCGCTCTTCAAACCAGCGATTGCTGATTCTGTTGTCACTCAACATAATTTGCACCATGGCTTTATACCTGTCCAGTACCACCGCGATTGTTACCTATCACGGCTACCTAGTTGTTAGAGGTTCATAACTCAACCAAGTCATGGAGTCAGTATGGCGCGAATTGGTAAAGGGTCGGTAAAGACGGTTAACCCCTTGTAGAAGAGGCGGTTATGGCCTTATAGTAAGGCAACGATTGCCCGCAACCATCTATTTTTTCTGGGTAAGATTGCAGAAGACCGACAATAAAGGATAAAACTTGGAACTGACCCTGGCCATTACGCTGTCGATGATGGTGGTGCTGCTGACCCTATTTCTGCAGTACGAGACGATGTTCTATGCCTGGAAATTATCGGATCAGCTGACCTTTATGCCGACGCAAGCACGGATTATGGTATTGGTTTTGCTTAATATTCTGGCGCATTTTGTTCACATCACCATTTTTGCGGGCGCCTATATGCTGGCGATCTCGCAATTCAAATTGGGCACGTTGGTGGGTGAGGTGCATGACTTTTTGGATTTCTATTATTTCTCAACCGTTACCTATGTTTCGCTGGGCTATGGCGATATTATTCCCAAGGGGCAGATCCGCATCATGGCCTCTATCCAGGGGGTGACGGGCTTGATTTTGATTGGCTGCTCCGTCTCGCTAATTTTCCTGTTTATGGAGCGTTATTGGCGGCAGGATCCCCAGCACAGCAGTCAGCGGCAATGGCAAAAATCCTCCGTCTCGCTTGCGGAAGTGCGCAAAAACAAATAAGCCTTGGGTGGCAAGAATTCACGCAAACAGGCGGTGGCTATGGCAAATAAACCCATTACAGTTGCGGATATCGTGGCCGCTAAGGGGCGGGCGCAGCCGCTGGTCTGCCTGACCGCCTATGATCAGATTATGGCGCAGCTGGCCGACCAAGTCGCCGATTTGGTGTTGGTGGGCGATTCGCTGGCGATGGTGGCTTATGGCCAGGCCAGCACCCTGCCCGCAACCCTGGACATCATGATTGCCCATGGTCGCAGCGTGGTGGCC
>VEQJ01000262.1 GCA_018883285.1 Alphaproteobacteria bacterium | reverse complement strand
GCGCGGGGTGGCCATGGCCATGCACATTGACCCACCAGGAGGAAATCATGTCCAACAGGCGACTGCCATCGGGGCGATACAGCCACCCCCCTTTGGCACGGCTGATGGCCAACAGGTCGGGCTCCAACTGCGCCAGCGTCAGGGGGTGCCACACATGCTGACGATCCAGTTGTTGCCAATCAGGCAGCGGGGATGGGGATGCAGGCGCGGAAGATTTTGCAGACGGCTTCATAATAGGTGTTTCATAACAGGTTGTTATCTGATACTGGAATCTGCCCCAGAAGTGTTTATGATGACGACTTCTTCATCTTACGCAAATTTTCCCCAATGTCCCTTGGTTTGAAACTGTTTTCCCTGCTGTTGGTTGTCGCGGCCAACCTGTTGTTCTATGCGGGCGTTATGTTCAGCAACCGCCAACTGCTGCCTGGCCTGCTTGGCCGCTATTACAGCTTTGCCCCACCATGGTTGCATCAAACGCTTTTGGTGCTGTTGTTTATTTACACCAACACCCTGTTGGTCAGTTGGGCTTATCGGCTGGTTGGTGCCAGTTGGGCGGGCACAGGGTTAATTTGCAGTGGGCTGATAACCATGGTGGCCGCCGCCCTTTTGTCTGAGGGCAAATCCCTAACCCCAATGGTGGTGGCCGCTACCATCGTCATGCTGGCCGCCACCGCTTGGCTGATTTATGCGTTAGATGATGCGGGACATTAACATTTGGCTAAGGCTGTTGCGGTTGCATCGCCCTGCAGGGATTTGGCTGTTGCTGCTGCCCCCGCTGTGGGCGCTAATGTTGCTATCGCCAGCCTGGCCAAGCCTTAAACTTATCGGCATTTTTTGCCTAGGGGCGGTTATAACCCGCAGCGCGGGTTGCCTAATCAACGATCTGCTCGACCGCCGCTTTGATGCACAGGTTGCGCGCACCAGGGATCGCCCCCTGGCCGCTGGTCAGATTCAGGCGCGGCAAGCCTGTGGGCTGCTAGCCCTGCTGATGCTTGGGGGGCTTGGGCCACTGCTGCAACTGTCCTATTTAAGTATCCTGATAGGGCTGCTGGCGGCACCGCTAATCGGGTTGTACCCCTTGGCCAAACGCTGGCTCCCCCTGCCCCAAGCCTGGCTGGCGGTGGTGTTTAACCTGGGGGTGTTGATGGCGGGCGCGGAGGTTGAGGGGCAGATTTCGGTCAGTTGTTGGCGCCTATATCTGATGGCGCTATGCTGGACGCTGGCCTATGACACCATCTACGCCTGTTGCGATCTGGCGGATGACCAACGGCTGGGGCTGCATTCTTCGGCGCGCCTGTTGGGGCGCTGGGTTAAGCCGTTTATCGGACTTTGTTATGGGCTGATGGCCTTAAGCTGGACTATGACGATCGTCGCGTTGGATGGTCAGGGGAATGAGAATCGCTGGCTGCTATTAATCCTGGGGCTTATCAGCATTGCTTGTTTGGTGATTGAGGTAATCCGCCTTAGGTTGGCGGAGCCGGCTACCTGCCTGCGCCACTTCAATCGGGTGGAACCCATGGGCGGGTTGGCCATTTTGCTGGCTATTATGTTAGCTAAGCTAATGACTATTGGAACAGTTGCATCAGTTTATCGGGCTGTTGGTTGGCCTGGCTAAGCATGGCGATGCCAGAGGTTTGCAGAATCTGTAGGCCTGCCAATTTGGACAGCTCCATCGCCACATCAACATCACGATAGGCACTAAGCGAAGCGTTCACATTCTCGATAATGACCTGCTGATTCTGGTTGGCCATATCCAAACGGCTGCTTTGCGCCCCCACATAGGCGCGGGCGGCCAGCAACACTTCGACCGCGTTGGTGGTAGCCTCTGCCCCTGCCTGCGCACCATCGGCGGTGCTGATGTCCGAATTATCCAGGCCCAGGGCACTGGTATTAACCCCGCCGAAATTGGTGGTGATGGTGTCAACCGATACACCCGACGCCCCCACCCTAAAGGTCAATGGGGTTTGATTGCTGCCTGACAGGCCAGCCGTTCCGCTTGCCGCATTGTTTAAAGTTTGGCTAGCGTTAAACAGGGTGTTCAGATTGATAATCACATAGGGGGGTTGGGCATTAAGTCCCGATGGGTTGTTGTAACCCAGGCCGGTTAATTTTACCGAGGTGCCATTGAACATCTGGGTACCAATTCCCAATAAGGATGGGTCAATTGCTCCCGACAAACTCATCCCATTATGGGTAAAGTAGAAATTACCGCTGCTACCATTGCCAGAATAATTGACACTGGCGGTATTGGCACCTGCCGTATTAGCCAAAGG
>VEQJ01000025.1 GCA_018883285.1 Alphaproteobacteria bacterium | reverse complement strand
ATCGATCAACCTGCCCTGGCAGAAGGATGAGGGCGGCGAATTGCTATCGGCCAACTTGCCGATGGATAATCCAGGCATTTACACCGTTGTGGCGGGGGGTGAACGGCGCTTTTTGGAATTTGGCCTGGACGATAAGGGATTGGCGGCTTATCCCGCCGCGGCCTTAGCCAATCGTGAAGCCTGGCAAAATTTGGCCAACAGCACGGGTGGTCAGGTGTTTGAGGCGGCCAGCGCCCCCCTTACCCCCACCGATAGGGTGCCGTTGTTGTCGGCGGATCAGCCACCCCCCAGCGAGAACAGCCTGTGGCTTAGGCAGGCGGTGGTGGAGCAATTGGTTGGCAGTCAATCCCGACCGCTGCTGCCATTAGCGGCCTGGCTGATACCCGCCGCCCTTCTGCTTCTGCTGGCCTGGCGGGGACGGTTGCGCCGCCTGTGATAGATGCTGTCTTAAGATGCGACAGCTGCATATTCCCGCATGAAGGCCGTGGCAAAAAGGCAACAGTTGGGATAAAAGTTAACAAATTCTTACCGCAACCGACTTGCGGTTAACCATCAAACATGACCCATAATGGGTTCAGCGTTGCAATGCTGATTGCCCCTTTCACCTGTGAACAATGGTAACGCCGATGCCAAGCGGCTTAATGGATTCTTTTTGTGCGAATGATCATGGGATGCCCAACCCCTTGGCAACCCATACCGCCCTGCTGAAAGACCATGCCCTGATTTTGGGGGAACGGTTGGATAACAGCTATTCCCTTAGCGGTATTGACCTGTTGTGGGCGGCAAAAACCAACGGCCAGCGGGTCAGCTGGTATTGCCAGATTTACAACCAGTATCAGCAATGTTTTGGCGGTCAGGCATCCTTTGGCCTGTCGGGTGAGATTCTAAGCCTGGCGCCTGAGGTGCGGGATAGGCATTTGCAGGTGCAGCTTAGCGCGATGCGAGAGGTCGAACGGTTTTTTGAGCTGTTCTATCAGACCCAGGTGCTGTCGGCTGAGCTGGTGAATCATGCTATGTTGCAACAGCCGCAACAGCTTGTGTTATCGATGCCCAATGGGTTGTACCCCTTTGTGTCGGCCGCCGACTATGCCGACACCCTGTTTCAACTGATTGTTGGCAACCAGCTATCCTATAGCACCTTTCGGCAATGGTGGCTGGTGGTCAAATCGGCCAATCGGCAACAGGCCGCCGACAGCATCGATGGGCATCAACAGCGTTTCACCCTGAATGTTGCCAGCCAGGTTTTGCAAAAGCTGGCCACCGTGTACCATCATCATTTGCAACAACTGCAGGGGATGGATGGCCGCCAACCCAGCATCCTTAGCCTGTTGGGCGATACCTTTAGCCATGCCCATTTGGATTATCAAGAAAGCCTTAAAAAGCAATATGATGTGCCAAGCTGGCGCACCATATCGATGCGGATGTTGGATTTTTGCGCCGCCTATACCGATTATGCGAAAGAGGCGATGACCGCCGGCGTGATGGAGCGTCGCCATTTTCTTGCCATGCTGGCCAATCTGCAAAAAAATCCGTATTTCAGCGATCGCGAGCGCAAATTGTTGTTCGGCGCGGTCACCGATACCACCGTCACCATGCAATCTGAGGCCAAAGCGAAAATGGCCATGCGGCCACAACGTCCTTATCCCCATGGTTATGGCGTGGCCAGCGCGGGGCAAAAGGTGGCGGCCTTGCGCAATCAGGTTGGCACCCCCGCCGCCGCCAGTCAGCCAGGCCATCAAACCCATCAGCAGCCCGCCGCCGCATGCCCCCTGACCGCCCGCCGAATGGTTGAGGGGAATTTTACCGATGGGGCTGGCCTTACCCTGCAATAGGGGGTGGCGGTTGCCGTTTAGGAATGGCGGTTGGTCGCGCTAATGACCTGATCATTGGATAAATATTTGTCCAGCATTGCCTTAAGGGTGGCTTTTTTTAACGGCTTAGCCAGATAGTCCCGCATCCCCGCCGCCAGGCATTTTTCGCGATCCCCCACCATCGCATGGGCGGTAAGGGCGATAATCGGGATGGTGCGATAGCCACCCGTTTGTTGTTTTTGAACAATGGCTTGGGCGGCCTGATAGCCATCCATGACCGGCATTTGGCAATCCATCAGGATCAAATCAATGCTGGTGTCGGCTGCCTTAGCCAACGCCTCTGCCCCATCTTTGGCCAGCACCACTTGGCAGCCTAGGCTAACCAAAAACTCCTCAGCGATCCGTTGATTAAAAACAACATCCTCAGCCACCAGCACTTTGGCGGGGCTAAGCGTGCCAAGGGTGGCGGGGTTTGCGATAGGCTGGTCGTAAGATGGGGGGCTATAGGATTCACCAAGACTTTTTAGCAGGGGTATCGGCAACAGCGGCGGATAAAGCTGTTGAATTTCGGGGTAATCCAACAACAAAGTTTGCAGGGCGCTATGGTCACTATCCACCACCGCCACCACCTTATGGGCGACAAAGGCGACACCATCTTTAAGGCTTTGGATGATGGGTATTAAGGCGGTTTCATCCCGATTGGCGCCAATCAGCAACAGGCTATAGCGGGGGGCTGTCTGTTGCTTAAGCGCATCAATTTGTTCCGCCCATGCTGTTGGTGATAAGCAATCAACATGGCACCCCGACCATTCCAACCAGCGTGTCAACAGCGGTTGATAGGCTGTTGATGGTGCCAACAGCAGCACCCTGGGCGATGCCCCATCGCCATTAAGCGATGACCAGCCCGCTGCTGGGGGTAGAAGGGGTTGTTGATCAGCACTTTCGATGGGCAATTCGACCTCAAAACAACTGCCCTGGGGGGTGTTGGGTCGATAGCGAATCTGGCCACCCATTAATAGGCTTAATTCGCGGGTAATGGCCAAACCCAACCCACTACCACCATATTGACGGGTGGTGGAGGCATCGGCCTGGGTAAATTTGTCGAAAACACTATCCCGCATCGATGGGTTAATGCCGATACCGCTATCAAGCACGCGAAAAACCAGGGAGTATTGTTGTTGGCTGGTGGGCACCGCGGTCAGTTCAAGCTTTACGTAACCATCGTTGGTAAATTTAATCGCATTGCTGATTAAATTGTTCAGAATCTGGCGGATGCGGGTGGGATCGCCCATCACCTGGGCGGGCAGGGTGCGCCAGTCATAGTCCACAATCAAATCCAACCCTTTGGCCTGGGCGCGGGGATAGAACAGCTGAATCACCTCATGCACCAGGTTAATCAAATCAAAGCTGACCTTTTCCAGATTCAGCCGTCCCGCCTCAACCTTTGCCAAATCCAGCACGTCGTTAACAATCACCAACAGATTTTCACAGGCCGACATCATCATATTGGCTTGATAGCTTTGTTTGTTGGACAGTTGGCTTTCCAACAGCAATTCGGCGGTTCCCATGATGATATTGATGGGGGTGCGGATTTCATGGCTCATATTGGCCAAAAATTCGCTTTTGGCGACATTGGCTTTTTCGGCTTCGGCGGTGGCGGTCTTCATCGGGGTGATATCGGTATTGCTGCCGACAAAGCGATTCGGCCTGCCCCCCGTGCCTTTGACGATACTGCCGCGTGACAGCACCCAAATATCGTGACCATCCTTATGACGCATTTGAAATTCGATGGCATAATGGGGCAATTCCCCCGCCAGATAGCGGGCGATGGTCTTTTTAACCAGGGGCAGGTGGTCGGGATGGGTCAGTTGCCACCATGTTTCGGGATGGTTGGGCAGTTCGCCCGCCTGATAGCCCAACATCGCCCACCATTCCTTGGAATAAATCACCCTATCCGTGCCCATTTCCCAAATCCAAATCCCATCCCCGGTGTTTTCAAAAATATGGGCGGTGATGCGTTCATAGTCGTGCAGGGCTTCGCGGGTGGCCTCTAACTGGGCGGTGTCGGTGACATCCATAATCACCCCGTCGTAATAGATCGGGCGATCATGCTCATCCCGAATCTGGCGACCACGATCCGACACCAACAGCTCGCTGCCATCCGCGCAAATCAGCCGATAACGCAGGTTATAGCTGTCACTGGTGCTAAGTTGTTCGACCATGGCCAGCTGTACCAGGGGAATATCATCGGGGTGGATAATATCGCGCCACCGCCGCACGCGGTTGTACAGAAAATCGCTGGCGGGATAGCCCGTCAGGTTTTGACAGGCCTCCGACAGATAAAAGGTCGGGCGATCGCTGCCCGCGAAAGATCGATAGATGATACCGGGCAGATTCTGGCCAATCGCCTGAAATTGGCTGTCCAGGCGCCGCAATTGGTCAAAAGTCTGTTTAATCGCTTGCGCCAATTCCCCTAGCTCATCAGGGGCATAGTCGCCCACCAGCTGATTTTTCTTAAGGCTTAGGCCACGCAAATCGGCCTGTAGTTGGCGCAATGGGCGCAGCAGGTAAACTTCAAAGCTGATAACCGCCACCATCGCGGTTACAGGAAGGGTCATCAGAACCAGCTGCCAGGGGGGGGTGGTGACGCTGTAGTGCAGCCACAACAATCCGCCGGTTAACACCACCACCGTTAAGACCATGGGGCCCAGAATCTTAAAGCTTAACGACAGGGGGCGGCGCAATTTTGGTCGAAATGCCAACATAATACAGCAACCTAAGGGGTGATTGGTAAGCCTTTAAAATTTTATGGCTTTATCCCCCTCATCATCGCCAGCAAAGCTGAAATAAGCGTTAAAGCACGGTTAACATTCATGGGTATGCGGGCATGGATATGGGGGAGGGCGTTATAGCCCTGGCCATCGTCGGCTATGCCCCGCCCCCAACAAAAGGGCTAAGACTTCACCCTTTGTGCCTCAATAGCCTGGGCGGTGTGGGCGCAAAGTTGTTGCACCAGGCGGCGCCATTCGGGTTGCAACAGGATGCTGGGTCGTTCCGGCTTAATGCCAATCAGGCCAACCATTGCATGCTGGCCACGAATCGGCCGAAAGTTATAGCCCGCCCCCGGCAGGGTATCGGTTTGCAAGCCTGCCTCCTCACCCCTGCTCCAACACCAATTGGCCGCCGCCCAATCGGTTTCATTCAAGGTCAGGCTGGCCAATCCATCATCCAGCAGGCGCAGGCTGCCGCCATCTTCCTGCAGAATCAAAACTTCTGCCTGGGTCAGTTCGATTATCTTGGCGGCCAGAATGCGCAAATACTCTTTTTCATTGTTGGTCAGCATCAGTTGTTGGCAAAGGGCGTAGAGCAAATTGGTGTTGCGCTGTCGCCGCCGTTCCAAAGAAGATTGGTTGCGCAAGCGATCGCCCAGATTGCTGTTGATGCTGGCCACCAGCAGATAGACCATTAGGGTAAAGAAATGTTCGGGCTCTAAAAAGGAAACATGGCGCAGCGGCGGCATAAAAAAATAATCATACAAAACAAAGCTTAGAAGGCTGGCTAGCAGCGAGGGAGCCAGGCCAAAACTTACCGCGCTGAACATGACCGCTGTCAAGAACACCATGGAAATGGCCGATAAATTCAGGAAATGGCTAAAAAACCAGGCTAGGCCGCCCGCCACCACCACCGCCAGCACGCTATAGGCATAGGCGCGCCAGTCAAAAATTCGCCCAAAGTTGCTTAAGCCACCAATTCGTCTGCGATAGCCAGCGTGGGGGCGCTTTTCAGGCTCACTGCCAGCAATCACCTGCACCGCGATGCCGCTTTCCAGCCGCAACAGCCGCTGGCTTAAGGGTGGGTTAAGCAGCAGGGAAAGGGGGGTGCGGGCGGTTTCCCCAACCACCAGCTGGGTAATGTTATGGCTGCGGGCAAAATTGACAAACTCGCGCGCGGCAGAGGATCCCGACAGGGTGTAACATTCCCCACCCAATTCTTCGGCCAGCCGCAAAGCCTTGTTGATGGCATCACTGGCCGGATCCTGCATTTCATCATGGCTTAACTGCTCCACATACACCGCCAGCCATTTGGCCTGAATCGCTTCGGCAAAGCGGCGGGTGGCGCGTATCAGCCGAATCGGATCGCTGTCAGCGGTCAGGCAGGCCATCAAGCGTTGGCTGGCTGGCCAGGGTCCCTGAATCGCATGGCGGCGCATATAGGTGACCATCTGATCATCGACCCGTTCCGCCGTGCAACGCAAGGCCAGCTCACGCAGGGCGGTCAGCTTGCCCTGTTGGAAAAAGTTGCGCATGGCGCGTTCGGCCTGGGCGGGCACATAGACCTTACCCTCCTTCAACCGCTGCAACAGCTCCACGGGGGGCAGATCCACCAACACCACTTCATCCGCGCCCATCACCACGCTATCGGGCACGGTTTCGCGCACGATGACCTTGGTAATCTGGGCGACGATGTCGTTAACGCTTTCCATATGCTGGACGTTCAGGGTGGTGTAAACGTCGATGCCCGCCGCCAACAGCTCCTCAATATCCTGATAGCGTTTGGGATGACGGGTTGAGGGGGCATTGGTGTGCGCCAGCTCATCCATCAAAATCAGCTGCGGGTGACGCGCCAGGGCGGCATCCAGGTCAAATTCATGATACAGCTGGCCACGCTGTTCAATCCGCTGGCGCGGCAGGATCGGGATACCCTTAAGCAAGCTGGCGGTTTCCTCACGCCCATGGGTTTCGACCACCCCAACCAGCACGTCAATGCCATCAGCCTTGCGGGCTTGGGCGGCCAACAACATGGCATAGGTTTTGCCAACACCAGGGGCGGCACCAAAGTAAATTTTCAGGCGCCCCCGCGTTTGCCCCTCCACCGCCTCTAAATGAGATTCTGGCAAAAACGATTCGGGATCGGGGCGGGGGCTGTCGCCTAGAGATTTTGGCATTTTAGGAAACCCGATTTTGGTGGGTGTGCAAAAGCTTTCGCCATGCGCAAGAGGACAACAGAAAAAGGGGTTATGATGGCGGTGGGTTTGGTAAAGAAGGGTTATCGGTGGGGGGAGTTGATAAGGATGATGCGCCTGGCAACAGCTGATCTAAGCGAAGATTGGCTTGCAACAGGTTAACGCGGGCGATGCCGCCAAAGGTGCCGCCGCCCTCCGCCTGGCTCTGAATCAGTTGGCGCACGGGGTCATCCGCCATCCCCCTGGCCGCCGCGATACGACCAACCTGTTGCAACGCGCTGTCCAGCGGGATAAAGGGATCCAGCCCGCTAGCGCTGCAATCTACAGCACTATCCGCCACCTTATCCGTTGTGGGCGCACAGCCGATGACCAGCCGCCCATCCTGGTGCAGGCGGTAACGCTGGGTCGGCTTGGCCGATGGCATGGTGGCATAGTCGAAGCCAGCAGGGCTGTTCAGATACTGCGGCTGGGTGAATTTCTGGCCAATCAGGCGGCTTCCCACCAGCTGGCCATCGTGAAACAGCGGGCTGCCCGCCGCCTGAGACGGCCACCACAGCTTGCCCGCCGCCCAAACCACCGCTGGATACACCCCGCCCAGCAGCAGGGTCAGCAGCGGCAGCAGGATCAGGGATCGCTTAAGGGAACGCCAAAACATCATCGCTATTTATGCCCACCCCATCCAACGAACCAGCCCATCAATCAGCTTAATCCCAACAAAGGGCGTCACAATACCGCCCAACCCATAGATCAGCAGGTTGCGACGCAATAGGGCGCCAGCTGGCAGAGGGCGATAGCGCACCCCCCGAAGAGCCAGCGGAATCAGCGCCACAATAATCAGGGCGTTAAAAATAATGGCCGACAGAATTGCGCTTTGCGGATTGGCCAGCTGCATGATGTTCATCGCCTGCAATTGGGGAAAGGCACCGATAAACAGGGCGGGCAGCACGGCAAAATACTTGGCCAGATCGTTGGCGATGGAAAAGGTGGTCAGCGCGCCACGGGTAATCAACAGCTGTTTGCCGATGCCGACAATCTCAATCAATTTGGTGGGGTCGGAGTCTAAATCCACCATATTGCCTGCCTCACGCGCGGCCTGGGTACCGCTTTGCATCGCCACGCCAACATCCGATTGCGCCAGCGCAGGGGCGTCGTTGGTGCCATCGCCGCACATCGCCACCATGCGGCCAGCCGCCTGTTCGGTGCGAATATAGTGCAGCTTATTTTCGGGCGTGGCCTGGGCAATCACATCATCCACCCCCGCCTCTGCGGCAATCGCCGCCGCGGTCAGCTTATTGTCACCGGTAATCATCACCGTTTTGATGCCCATGCGCCGCAATTCGGCAAAGCGTTGGCGGATGCCGGTTTTGATGATGTCTTTCAGGTGGATAACCCCCAACAGCCTGGTTCCCTCCGCCGTCACCTCCCCCACCGCCAGCGGCGTACCGCCAGAGCGGGCAATGCTTTCCACCGCCAGCGCGAATTCCTTAGAGGGGTTGTTAAGGGAGGGATTGTTAAGCGCAGAATAGCCGGCCGCATCCTGCCCCGCCTGTTCGGTCAGGTAATTCAGCACGGCATCCACCGCCCCCTTGCGAATTTGGCGATCGGGCAGGTTGATGCCACTGGTGCGGGTTTGGGCGGTAAACGGCACAAACTGTGGCGTGTTGCGGGTCAGATCGCGCTTAACGACGCCATAGCGCTTCAGCGCCAGCTCCACAATGCTGCGCCCCTCAGCGGTCTCATCAGCCACCGAACTCAGCCAGCACGCCTCCGCCAGGTCGGCTATATCCACCCCCGATAGCGGCAAAAATTCGCTAGCCATCCGATTGCCCAGGGTGATGGTGCCGGTTTTGTCCAGCAGCAGCACGTCAATGTCGCCCGCCGCCTCCACCGCCCGTCCCGACACCGCCAGCACGTTAAAGCGCAACAGTCGGTTCATCCCCGCAATGCCAATCGCCGACAACAGGCCGCTGATGGTGGTGGGGATCAGGGCGACCAGCAGGGCGGCCAACATCGCGGGGGGCAGGGTTGCGCGCATGGCGGCGGCCTGCACCAACAGGCTGGCGGTGACCAACAGAAACAACAGGCTGAACCCAACCAACAGGATGTGCAACGCCATTTCATTGGGGGTTTTTTGCCGCTGTGCCCCCTCAACCAAGGCGATCATCCGATCCAAAAAGCTGTGGCCATGCGCCACGGTCACCCGCACCCAAATGGTGTCCGACAGCACCATGGTGCCGTTGGTCACCGCCGAACGATCCCCGCCGCTTTCGCGGATGACGGGCGCCGATTCCCCCGTAATTGCCGATTCATCGATTGACGCGATGCCCGCCACCACTTCGCCATCACAGGGAATCACATCGCCGGCGCGGCACAGCACGATGTCATCGATGCTTAAATCGGGGGCAGGCACAATGCTAAAGTCGGTTGCGCCCGCGCTGCTAACTTTTTTGGCCAAAGTCTGACTGCGAAAGGCGCGCAAAGTTGACGCCTGCGCCTTGCCCCGCCCCTCCGCCAGGCTTTCGGCCAGATTGCCAAACAACACGGTTGCCCACAGCCAGGCCGCCACCTGCCACAAAAAACCACTGCCCGCATAGCTGGCCGCGGTTATGGGCGGCATCACGCTGGCCTCCATCGCGCTGGCGCTGACCGCTAAGGCCATCACGGCGGTCATCATCATGACGGGATTTTTGGCCAGGCGCCGTGGATGCAGCTTAAGAAACGCCTGCCCCAGCGCTGGCCAAAGCAGCGCCGACGACAACAGGGATGGCGGGGGTTGGAGCAGGGCAACAGTGTTCATACCCCCAACCATACTACAGGCCAGCAAAGGATTCCAGCGGGCATTGCGTGCATCACACTGTCATCCTACCCGCACCAAAGTCGTCATCTTCTGCGAAGGCAGAGGATGCATGCGGCGGAACGATTATAGCAGGCGGCAACAGGGCTGGATCTCCGCCTGCTCGGAGGATGACACCTGAGAAGCGGCAAGGGCGGGGCTAGGATGACAGCGGAGGGATAGGGATAACGGAGCAACAAAAAAGGTCGTCACTCCCGCGCAGGGGGGGGAGGTGGATTCACATTTGAAGTGCAACAGGTGATTATAGAAGACTTCAGCGGGGGTTTTGTAGTCAAGGCATTTTCTGGGGATATGATTGATTCTATGGGCTAACAGGGCGACCTGTTCATTAGAAAGT
>VEQJ01000261.1 GCA_018883285.1 Alphaproteobacteria bacterium | reverse complement strand
CGCCCACTCCACGCGGAAATCCCCAACTGATATCCAGTCGGCCAGGTGGACGGTAACGGCATGCCCGCCCGTCACCACCTGCGCCAACACCCAATTGGCTAACAGCGCGCTGATCAGCATCAGGCCGCTGGTGATGCGTTGCGCCAGGCGATCAAATTGAGGGGTGGAGGGGAAGGCCGCGCACAGGCGACCCAGCACCCCGCCAATCAGGGACAGGAAAACCGCTAAAGCCGCCGCCATCGGGGCAAAGCCAGCAGCAAAGGCAGGGGCATCAAAGGCTGAAAAAAGCATGATCCCCTAACCCTGCAAACTGTTAAGATCGTCAACCGCAATCGTGTGGCGGTTGCGGAAATAGACCACCAGAATCGCCAGCCCAATAGCAGCCTCCGCCGCCGCCACCGTCAGCACGAACATCGCCATAATTTGGCCAGTCAGGTTTTGCCATTGCGCCGAAAAGCCAACAAACATCAGGTTGACGGCCAACAACATCAGCTCAACACACATCAACATGACAATCAGATTTTTGCGATTCAGGAACAGCCCCGCCATCGCCAGGGCAAACAACAGCGCACTTAGGATAGCAAAATGGGCGGAACTGACGGCGGGGGGGTAAATCATGGTTAGGCCGAACCTTCCTGCGGCTCAGTCGGCGCGGTTGCAGCAGTTGTTGGGTGTGTTTGGCCAAGCTTCAGGTCGACCAGGCGCACGGATTGGCTAGACTTGCGGCTGACCTGCTGGCTAATAACCTGGGTTTTGATGCCCGCCCGTGGCCGCAAGGTCAGCACGATGGCGCCAATCATGGCAATCAGCAAAATGATGCCCGCCGTCTGGAACGCCACAAAATAGTCGGTGTACAGCACCCGACCCAGGGCATAGACATTGTTGGGCTGATTCATCGGGCTGTTGCCCAAGGCGTTCAGGGTAGGCGGGGTTTCAGACTGTTGCCAGATTAGCAGCATGATGATCAGCTGGGCGGCAAAAATGCCCCCAACCACCGCCGCAATCGGCAAATAGCGGACAAAGCCTGCCCGCACGGTGGCCAGATTGATATCCAACATCATCACCACGAACAAAAACAGCACCGCCACCGCGCCCAGATAGACGATAATCAGGATAAAGGCCAAAAACTCCGCGCCAGCCAGCAGGAACAGGGCGGCCGCATTCAAGAAGGCGGCAATCAGAAAAAACACCGAATAGACGGGGTTGCGGGCGGTAATGACGCCAACCCCCGCCGCCAGCGTAAAGCCAGCAAACAGATAAAACAAAAAGTCAATCGGTGACAGCAAGGCAACAACCTTGGAAAAATTCAGGGCAAAACAGACGATGATAGGCCAGGGGGATTGGTGCCGTTTGGCAAATTCCCCCAACCCATGCCTTCTTTTATCGAATCCCAAGCCCGGTGGCTAGGGGGTTGTGGCAGATAAATCAGCTTGTTGGAAAATAACCATGCAGCTCAAAGAGTTATAGCGCATGGCGGCCGTCGCCCCTTGGGTGAAAATCTGGCCAACTATCCGCGCCGCCCGCCGATCCCCAAACGGGTCAATTTTAAGGGTGATTTTTGGATTGATTTTAGAGTTGATTTTCTGGCCTAAGCCTCTTAGGGTTCACGGTCTAGGGTTTAAGCCATCCGTTGGCTAGCCCCATTATGGTGGTGAGAGCGCGTAGCTCAGTCGGTAGAGCAACTGACTTTTAATCAGTAGGTCCTGGGTTCGAGCCCCAGCGCGCTCACCATCGTTTTTGTCCGCATAACAGCCCGTCCGTGCTTGTTAACCCCTTACCCTTTGTTGAGTTTGGCAAGAGCTGGCCATCGCATCGGTTGGCTTGGCAAAACAGTAAGGGTGGGCTACGGTTCGCATCATGCTTTTTGCATCCTATATAATGTGTCGTCGCAACCCTTCCTAAAGTCATAGAGTTCCCGCAATGTTTTCCCCACTTGTCGATTGGTCGGCGCAGCAGCAGCTGTTGGCCATTTTTGCCGCCGTGATCCTGCCCCTGTTTATTTTTGACCTGTGGGTGATGATTCGCGATGCGGACAAAATCCCCAAAATGCGCAGCTCAGCGATTTGGGTGGGCACCTGGATTGCCCTAGCGCTGGGCTTTAACCTATTGATTTTGCAGAAATTGGGGGCAGCGCCCGCCGCCGACTTTCTGACCGCCTATTTGGTGGAATGGTCGCTGTCGGTTGATAACCTGGTCGTCTTTATGGTGATTTTCAGCTATTTTCATATTCCCCTGCGCCTGCAACGGCGGGTTTTGCTGTGGGGGATTATTGCCGCCTTGGCGATG
>VEQJ01000024.1 GCA_018883285.1 Alphaproteobacteria bacterium | reverse complement strand
GCCTGGTACCAGGTGCATCATCGGTTGGAACAGCTGACCGAACAGGTGACCAGCAAAAAGGCTGCCATTGCCGCCCTGGAAAATCGGGTACAGCTGTTGCGGCCGCAACGGATTGATCCCGATCTGCTGGATGAACGCGCCCGCGCCATGCTGGGCTTTACCGCCGCTGATGAGGTGGTGGTGATGGAAAAGGCCGGCAGCGGCAACTGATGCCCATTTTCGCAGGCTGGTGATTTCTAAAGGGTAATGGCTATACAGCCGCCTTCTCCTCCAGCGCCATCCAGCGCGCCATCGCGGTATCGGTGGCGGCCTGGGTAGCGGTGATTTCGGCCGCCAGGGCATCAAAACGGGCAGGATCGCGCACATACAGCTGGGGGTCGGCCAGCTGTTGATGCAGATCGGCCAGCTTAGCCTCTAACTTGGCGATGCGGTCGGGCAGCTGCTGCAACTCCCGCTGCTCCTTCCCATCCAGGCGGCGGCGCGGGGCAGGGGTGGCAGTGGACAAGCTTTTGGCAGCAGGGGTGCCCGTAGCCTTGGTTTTGCCCGCCGCTGCAGTTCGCCCACCGCCCTTGCTGGCCAAATAGTCGCTATAGCCGCCCATGGTGCTGGTGATATGGGCATTGCCTTCAAACGCCATCACCTCCGTCACGGTGCGATCCAAAAAGTCGCGGTCGTGGCTGACGATTAACAGGGTGCCGGCATAGTCGGCCAAAATATCCTGCAACATGTCCAAGGTGTCCATGTCCAAATCGTTGGTCGGCTCATCCAGAATCATCAGATTGCCTGGGTTAATCAGGGTGCGCGCCAGCATCAGTCGGTTTTGCATGCCGCCCGATAGGGTGCCAACATCATCCCGCACCCGTTTGGGATCAAACATAAAATTCTTCAGATAGGCCGCAACATGGCGGGGTCGTTTCGGATCGCCGCCGATGAACACATAGTCGCCATCGGGCGCCAGGGTGTTCCACAGGCTTTTGTTGGGATCCAGGGCGGTGCGATGCTGGTCAAAATAGGCCAGCTCCATCTTTTTGTTGCGAAAAATAAAGCCGCTGTCGGGTTCCAACTCACCAATCAACAGCTTGAGAAAGGTGGATTTGCCCGATCCGTTGGGCCCCAAAATGCCGATACGGTCGCCGCGCAGAATCCGCAGGGAAAAATCCTGCACAATCGGGATCTTTTTGCCGTCGCGCTCAAAGGATTTGGTAACATTCTTAAACTCGACGGCGATTTTTGAACTGGCGGTGGCAGCTAGCGGATCCAGCTCAATCGTCGCCTTTTTGCTGGCCAGGGCGGCTTTATCCGCCCGAATCTTTTCGCGCAGACGATGCAGCTCATTCAGGCGGCGTTGGTTGCGTTTGCGCCGCGCCGACACCCCGCCCTGCGTCCAATCCAACTCCACCTGCAGCTTTTTGTTCAGGTTGTGCAGGGTGCGTGCCTCCAGCTCCAACAGGCCATCCGCCCACTCCTCAAAACCCGCATATCCACTGGGGCAAATGCGCACCACCCCCTGCTCCAACCAAAAAACGGTGCTGGTAAAATTGCTCAGGAAGGTGCGATCGTGGCTGACGCAGATAATCGCGCTGCGGCTGGCGGCCAAAAACTGTTCCAGCCACTGAATCGCCTCAAGATCCAAATGGTTGGTCGGCTCATCCAGCAGCAGGATGTCGGGCTCATCCACCAACGCCTGTGCCAGGGCGGCACGGCGCAACTGCCCGCCTGACAAATGCCCCATCAGCGCGTCGGGATCCAGGCCTAAAGGCGCCAACACGATGTCGGCGCGATAGGATAGCTGGTCATCCTCTGGCTTATGCGCCAGGCCGTGCATGACAAAGTCACGCACCGTTTCATTATCCGAAAAATCAACCTGTTGCGCCAAATAGCCGATGGTGCAGCCGGGATAGCGAAAGCTGGCACCGCTATCGGCCTTAATCTGCCCCATAATCAGCCGCATCAGGGTGGTTTTGCCCGCGCCGTTACGGCCAATCAGGCAGATTTTGTCGCCCTCATGCACATGCAAATTCACCCCCTGAAACAGCGGCGTGTTGCCAATGCTCAGGGCAATGTCTTCCAGACTAAGAAGTTGTCGTTTGGCCATGGGCGGCTATAGCCCGTTTGACGGTTGGGCGCAAGAGCTTGTAGTGATATAGTCAGGAACCTTAGCCCCGCACAGCCTTGCGATAGGTGTCTTTGGTCATGTCGCGGATATCAACGCTAAGCTGTTCCACCGTTGGCAACAGCTGTTGCAGGGCGTCGCGCACCAAATCGGTCAGGGCTTGTTTTTGGGCGATGGTGCGCCCCTCCAACAGGCTGATGGTGACGTGAACAAAGCAACCCTGCTGCCCCAACTCCCCCACCAAAAAGTCCTGGGTGGGATAGGCGCGGGTTTTGATATCGGCCGGCACCGCGAACAGGCCGCTGGCCATCATGGCCTGATGCACCGCCGCCGTGGCCTTAGTCGCCTGCACCACCTCAGTCAGATTGGCGGAAAATTCGATAACGGCATGGGGCATGGCGGACTCCTTAAACTGGATGGTGTGGCGGCGGCGAATGTTGGATTGGCTAGGCCTGGATTTAGCCCGCCTGGGCGCCCGCCCCCGACACAATTTCGATGATTTCACGGGTGATGTTGGCCTGGCGCTGGCGGTTGTATTGCAGGCTAAGGCGGCTGATCATCTTGCCCGCGTTACGGGTGGCGTTATCCATGGCGACCATCCGCGCCGCCTGCTCCCCCGCGGCATTTTCCAGCGAGATGCTGTACAGCTGCGCCGCCAAATGGCTGGTCAGCAATTGCGCCAACAATTCAGGCTTTGGATCGCTGTATTCAAAGCGATCATTGGTGGGGGCGGGTTCGGGCATATGCAGCGGCAATAAGGCCTTATGGGTCGGATCCTGCTTAATGGCAGAGGCCATGTGGTTGTATATCAGGTTGATCGAGCTGTAGCGGCCGCTAACAAAACCATCGACCAGCTTTTGCGCCAATTCGGCCGCCTCAACGGGGCTAAGGCTGCTGGCGCGGGGTTCACGAATCAAAAAGCTGTTGGCAAATTCCCGCACCAGGCCGTCAAAGGGCTTTTTGCCCAAACACAGGGTTTGCCAGCGTTGGTTGAGGGCGCGGTGACGGCGAAAGGTACGGCGCACCTCACGCAATAGGTTGTTGTTAAAGGCGCCGCACAAACCGCGCTCACCCCCGATGACCACATACAGCGGGTATTCATCCGCGCCGGCCGAGCGCAGGATTGGCCAATCGGCGGCATTAACCTCCGCCAGGCATTGACGCACCAGATCGGCCAGGGCGGCGGCATAGGGCTGACTGCCATGCACGCGATCGGTCGCCCGCTTCAGCTTAGCGGCCGCCACCATTTTCATGGCCTGCGTAATCTTTTGGGTCGCTTTTACCCCCCTTAGGCGGGTGCGAAGATCCTGAAGTGATGCCATAGCCCTATGTCTAACCCCTTGTTCTTAACCTGCGTGCACGCTTAGGCAAACACGCTGACAAATTTTTCCAAGGCCGCCTTAAGCTGGGCTTCAGAGCTGCTGGAAAGCTGTTTTTCGTTGCGAATCGCGGCCAACAAATCGGCATGCCTGCTGGTCAACTCATGCGCCAACTCAGTCTCAAAGCGCGTCACCTCACTGCTTTTGATGGTGTCCAGATAGCCACGGGTACCCGCGTAGATCATCACCACCTGCATTTCCACCACCATCGGGGCGTATTGCGGTTGCTTTAGCAGTTCGGTCAGCTTTTCCCCACGCAGCAGCAGCCGTTGGGTGGTGGCATCCAAATCGCTGGCAAACTGGGCAAAGGCGGCCATTTCACGGTATTGCGCCAGTTCCAGCTTAATTTTGCCCGCAACCTGCTTCATCGCCTTAATCTGGGCGGCGGATCCAACCCGGCTGACCGAGATACCGACGTTAATCGCGGGGCGAATCCCCTTATAAAACAGCTCGGTTTCCAAAAAGATCTGGCCGTCAGTAATCGAAATCACGTTGGTCGGGATATAGGCCGACACATCGCCCGCCTGGGTTTCAATAATCGGCAGGGCGGTTAGCGAACCGCTGCCATGTTCAGCGTTCAGCTTGGCCGCCCGCTCCAACAGGCGGGAGTGTAAGTAGAACACGTCGCCTGGATACGCCTCACGCCCTGGTGGACGACGCAGCAACAGCGACATTTGGCGATAGGCCACCGCGTGCTTTGATAAATCATCATAGACGATCAAGGCGTGCATGCCGTTGTCGCGGAAATATTCCCCCATGGTGCAGCCCGAATAGGGCGCCAGGAATTGCAGCGGGGCAGGGTCAGAGGCGGTTGACGCCACCACAATGGTGTAATCCAGCGCATCATGCTCCGCCAGAATCTTAACGATCTGGGCAACGCTGGAACGTTTTTGGCCGATAGCCACGTAAATGCAGTACATTTTGTCCTGCGGCCGCCCCTCAGCCTCACACAAATCATTGGCGGCTTTTTGGTTCAAAATGGTGTCAATCGCCACCGCAGTCTTACCAGTTTGGCGGTCACCAATGATCAATTCCCGCTGGCCACGGCCAATCGGAATCAGCGCATCAATCGCCTTAATCCCTGTTTGCACCGGCTCATGCACCGATTGACGCGGCATAATGCCAGGCGCCTTAACCTCAACCCGTGCCCGCTGTTCGGTCTTAATCGCGCCCTTGCCATCAATGGGCTTTCCCAAACTGTCAACCACCCGCCCCAACAAGGCCTTGCCCACCGGCACATCGACAATGTTGCCAGTCCGACGCACCAAATCGCCTTCTTGAATGCCGCTGTCATCGCCAAAAACGACCACCCCAACATTGTCCTGCTCCAGGTTCAACGCCATCCCCTGCAACCCATTGTCAAAAGCCACCATTTCGCCAGCCTGCACCCCCGTCAATCCGTAAACGCGGGCGATACCATCACCGACGCTGATAACCTGACCAACCTCAGCCAGCTGTGGTGGCAGATCCAGCTGCGCAATTTCCTGCTCTAACAGGCGGGTAATTTCTGATGCCCGAATTTCCATAATGTTTTCCCCCAAACGATAAAATAAAAATACAACAGTTGGTAAAATCTATAGCTTGCTTGGCTCATGCCCCTCTGTCAACGACCGTGCCATGGTCTTTAGCTTGGTCGCGCCCGAAAAATCAAGTAGGTATGACCCAATCAGACAGCGAAAACCGGTCAGCAGGTGCGGGTCAACCGACCAGGAAATCTCGGGCGGCTGCGCCAGGTTTAACCAGCGCGCCAACGCCTGTCCAATTTTCGTCCGATGGCCTTCTTCAACCGCATAGGCGGAAATAACGCGGGCAGGCTCCCGCCCGTCGGCCTGGGACAATTTGGCCTCCGCCTCCTCCAAACAGGCAGGCAGCAGGGATAGGCGACGCCGCCTGGCCAGCTGCAGCAACCAAGCCTGGGTCATGGCATCCAAGCCCAATTTCGGGAACAGCAATTGCAACAGGCGTATACGGTCGGCGGGTGCAATCAGGCGATCGTCTATCAAACGCTTAAAGGGGACAACCTGCGCCAGCATATCCCGTAGCCGCAGCAAATCTTGGCGGCATAGCGCGGGCTTGGCGGCCATCGCCTGGATCCATGCCGCGGCATAGCGCGTAACCAACTGTTTTTCAGATCGTTGCAACATTTTAGCCTAACCATTCCCAAATCTTTGCGCTTTGCTATCACGCTTAGGCGTTTCAGGCAAGGTTATCTTAAGGGATGTCGTTTCAGAAAATTTGACGGTGGCACTTAACGGTAACAAGAGGATTGCTAGTAGCCCGTCATCGCTCAGTCATGCCAGTCAGCCCCTGTTACTTTTCAGCACCGACAAAGGGCATAAATTTCACCTCTAAATTCTCATCCGCGACCTCGGGACCCCATTCGTCACGCAAGGCCTGCATCTGCCTTTTTAGATCGGATGACTCAATGCTGCTTTTGGCATCCAACAGCAGGGCGATAATAATTGGAATGACAATATAGCACATCAACCCCATCAGGGCGGAACCATACATAATCAGCCAGTTAATATGATTCTGCAGAATAGTTCCTAAATATTCTAAATTATTGCCTTTTTTCCACAGCTCCACCGCAAAAATCATGACGCCACAAAAATTGGCGCAGGCAATGGTTTGTAGAGCGGTTTTGCGTGGCTTGCGATCAAAAATAGCCGTCACAATACCGGGCAGCATGCCAATACAAAATAATGGCACTGATGCGGGTGAAAAAATGACCAGTGACAATAACATTGCCCAACCAAGCCGACGATAGGATCGTTTGCCCTTTTGGGGAGATCCCTTCATACCATCCGCAGCAGTTTTTGATGATTGTTTTGCCATTTTATTATCCGATTCCTAAAAAAAGAATTTCCAAGCAAGATATTTATAAATAAACGCCACCATAAAAGTGGCGGCTGTTGCTCCGGCCATAAAGGCCACAATCTGCTGACCAATCGGCAGATTGTATTCCATCTTTTTTTGATTGGTTAAATTGATTTCTTCATTTTTAATTTTCAGCATGGTGTATTCATAGCGTGCTCTATAAAATCCGTTTTTATCGTTCAGAATTTCGGCGTAGTTCTGCAATACCGCCATCATTCCAACCAACGATCCAACTTTGACAGATTTTTCCAATTCTTCTTTAATGCGATTTTGGCGACTGCGGCTTTGATAAAGCTCTAAAATCGGGGTAAGCCCAGGATAAATCGCGCTGGCTAAATGCGGTAGGCCACCTATCCGCCCCTTATGTTGCACCAACGATAATAGCCCCAACCATCCTAACCGCTGTTGGGCAACATCTTCTAAATTGATCATTTTTGCAAAGCTAGTGCCGCTATTGCGCAAACCCGCCAAAATAAATCCAACCAAATGCGTATCCAATCCCATTTTGGTAATGTCGGGTTGGGTGGCGGCAATTTTATCCAAGGTTTGTAGTAAGCTGGGCAAATCGGTGACGGTATGTTGAAAAACCAATGGGCTTAGGCATAGCATGCCTGGATTGGCCTCATACAAACACCGTTCAAGCCCAAAACCCACCCCCTGGGTATTCAGAAATTTTTTCCAGGCCGATACGCTTTCCAAGGTGTTGATATATTGCAAAGGCAAATTGGTTTGGCGATTCAGCCAATGGCCTAACAACCGTCTTTCAATAACATCATGAACGATGGGATAAACCCCACTATCTTGCAAACACAGCAACAATAGGTTCTTAAAGCCGTCAGGCAAAAAGGTCATGCCGCGAAAGAAAATGGGCCCCTCTGGATAAAAAATGTTGCAAGCGCGACTTAGTACCACATCTTGTGACAGAGAATCTTCCATCGGGGTTTGCGCTAACAGCTTTTCAAACGCCTCGGCCTTTTCTTCATCATTCGCACTGCGTCGTATCCAGACCGATAGGGGTTTTTTCTTAATCTGATCAATCGCTTGTGCCCAGTTTCTTTCCATGGCGATAGCCAGATGGGGCAGGCTGTAATAGGGTTGTCCCAAAAATTGAAAGGCGCGTGCCGCCCTAGGGCGTGATATAGTTGTGTGTGTTGAAGACGAACGGCCATTCAACCAGTTATCTAGATCCCGCAGGCTCCAACGATTTTTGTGGGAATCGGCCAACATTCCTTTCAGCGGTTCCATCATCATGGGCGATACGCGCGCATGCCCCATAAATGCCTGAAAACTGCCCATTGCCATCTTACGATCAATAATTTGTTGCACGCCCATGCCGTGAAAGGGGTTATAACCACATAGCAAGATCCCTACACACACCCCTAGGGCGTAAATATCATCGCTGATACCCCCCTCGCCACGGGCAATTGGGTGACAAAGCGCACTTTCGATCGGTTCAAAAACGGCGGGTTGATCAAAGGCGGCCAGCTTGCTGCAACATTCCCCGAATGTAACCGTACTTTCCGCCCCCTCATTCAAAAACATATTGGTGGGGCGAATTGCCCGATGGGTATAGCCGCGCGATGCCAGTTCGGATAACATTTGATAGGCGGGCGCCAACAAAGAACGACTGATCATTTTATCGCTTAAGGGGGCAAAGGTATCGCCCAAATCGTGCATTAGCCGTTTGGTCCCAGGTTGTTCATAAACAATGGCGTAATACAGCCGCCCATCCAACCATTCAATCACCCCCCAATCTTGCGGGCAGCTCATACCACTGACCCCGCTGTTCATAAGGCTAGCGATCATATTGACCCGTGGCGGAAGACGGGTATTGCTGATTAGGGCATAGTATTTGCGCTCTCGATCGCGTGCATGCAGCGTTTCGAAGGCTTGGGCAGACGGAGTGTCGAATAGCGGCAACGGCCGATGCGCCAACACCCGAAAATTTTTCTTTAACGGAATGACGGCAGGTCTTGAGGCGGCTGTGACGAAATCAAGCGTCTGAAATTTCTCAGGATCATTAACAGCTTCAATTTCCTGTTGTTCAGCCTGCGCAATCAGCGCGGCCTCTTCAGCCAGCCAAGCGTCATCATGATCGGGATTGGGCTGGTTGTTAGCAGGATTGGCATCAGCATCCATCGCCATGGGTGGCATTTGACCAGCAGCATTTTGTCCGAAATCGGATCGCATCGTCTGATTATCGCTAAGCTGGTTCATCCTAACCTCTCACAGGCTGCTACATACACCCCGATATTGGGTCAGTATAGCGCGGCCAAATGAACGCTTTCTTAAGATGGGGCGTGTGTCGCTGGATAAAGTTTTCTCTTCCTCGCGAAAGGGTTTTGCGAGATGCAGACTGCCTTTCGCTAGAAATCTTAAAAAATCTTAAAATCTTGTTGACAGAACCGCACCCCCTCAAACTAGAATAAAAAACCGTTTCGTTTTAAGACGTAAGCACAAAGGGATAGGTCGTAAGTGATGACTGCCGCACCGACTACTGCCAGACTTTGGATGCACAGCATCGAAGTGGATATGCGTGCCTATTCCAACGAAAGCCTTTGGCAATTTATTCTGGATGTAACGAAACAATTGGCCGCCTTGCCTTTCTCCAATGGTCGATCCGACTATCATGCCCAAATCGATTCCATGCGGTTGAACGCCTATTTGGTGCTGTTGCAGTGTGAGGTGATGCGGCGCGGTCATGGGGTGGCGGATCATCCCGAACTGCGGGGCTATCTGAAAGAGATGCAGGGGCTGCGCAAGGTCGCCAAACGCCTGTTGTTCAGCGTGTTGCCAGAATGGACTTTGGGGCTGTTTGGTGAGCGGGGCACCAAGGGGAATGAGGGGGCGGCCAATCAAAACCTGGCCAATGGTCAAGATAGCTATGACAGCAGCGTTTTGGCACAGGATTTACCCACCCTGCCCGATTTGGCCAATGATTTCGCCAATGACGCATTTGACGCATTGCCCGCCCCTGAGGTTGTATCGGCGGTGGTTGCCTCCGAAAATGGTGGAGGGGCCAATGCAGCCAATAAATCGGCCGACAATATCGTGAAATTGGCCAGCAAAAGGGCGGCATCTGCCCGCCAGGCGCGCTAGGCTAGGCCTTTCTCTCTCCACCCCGTCCCTTCCACGCTTGCCGTTCTGCTAGGCAGCTTTCGGCAGACTGGCCAGCGGGTTCAACAACTCCTGATACACCGCCATGGTTTGCGCGGCCATCTGGGTCAGGCCGAAATGCTGTGCCACAAAGGCTTGATTGGTTTTGGCCTTGGCCAAGCGTTGGGCGGGGTTACAGCCAAGCGCGGCCTCTATAGCGGCCGCCAAAGCCGTTGCATCACCAGGGGGGAACAACCATCCATATTGCCCATGCCCCAAAACCTCTGGCGCGGCACCATGGTCTGAGGCAACCACCATGCATCCCATCGCCATCCCCTCAGCCATTGTGCGGCCAAAGGCTTCGGGATCCAGGGATGGCACCACCACCACATCGGCCAGGCGATAGGCGGCGGGCATATCCTGGCAACGGCCAACCAGTTTTACCTGTGCCGACAGCCCCAATTGCTCAATCCGATCCATCACCTCTTGGCGATAGGCGGTGCGCCCCTCATCCCCGCCCACCAGGATGCAACACAGGTCGGGTCGATTCAGTTGCGCCATCGCCTCTAAC
>VEQJ01000023.1 GCA_018883285.1 Alphaproteobacteria bacterium | reverse complement strand
GCCTTGGCTGCTAAGGCCGCCGCAGGGTGCGTTGCTCCGCTAGCGCGTTTTATCCTGCTGGGCGGAGATGATCAGCCAACAGTTGAGATAAATCCTGCCCGTCAGATCTTGCGAGCGCATTTGATGCAAAATGAGGATGCGGATACTTGGGAAGATTTGCCTGTCGATCTCTATAACCGCTCTGGCGAGATGCTAGAAGGCTACACCTTGGCGACCCTGCCAGTGATGTTTGATGACGACATTCATCATTTTGTTTCAATTGGGCTGACACAGTGACCGCTTTTTGTGTAAGGCTCTATCCATGACCCCATCCACCCCCCCACCCAATCCCAAGCTGTTTGGCACCGATGGCGTGCGCGGGCGGGCGAATCAGGCGCCGATGACCGCCACCATCGCCACCGCTATCGCCATGGCAGCGGGCAGCATTGGGCATCAACCTGGCCGACGGCGGCTGGCGGTGGTGGGTAAGGATACCCGACGGTCGGGCTATATGTTAGAGGCAGCGATGACCGCGGGCTTTACCAGCGTTGGCATGGATGTGGTGCTGGTTGGTCCCGTGCCAACCCCCGCGATTGGGTTTTTGGTGCGTTCCCTGCGGGCGGATATGGGGGTGATGATCACCGCATCCCACAACCCCTATCACGACAATGGTATCAAAATTTTTGGCGCCGATGGCCATAAATTGAGTGATGAGCATGAGGCGGTGATTGAACGAATGGTGGCGGGCGATGACTTTCCCCTGGCCAGCGATGATCAGATTGGCAAGGCGCAACGGTTGGATGACGTGGCGGGACGCTATATCGAATTTATCAAATCGCACTTTCCCGCCGATTTAACCCTGGATGGCATGCGAATCGCCCTGGATTGCGCCAACGGGGCGGCCTATAAAATCGCCCCGACGGTGCTGCGTGAATTGGGGGCTGAGGTGGTGGCAATCGGGGTTGATCCGAACGGGATGAACATCAACGATCGCCTGGGCGCCACCAACCCCGCCCGCCTGCGCCAAACCGTGGTGGAACAGCGCGCCGCCATCGGACTGGCGCTGGATGGGGATGGCGATCGGCTGGTGGTGGTGGATGAACGGGGCAATGTGGTCGATGGTGACCACCTGCTGGGCGCGTTGGCGATTGGCATGCATCAGTTGGGGCAGTTGCAGGGGGATGGGGTCGCCTTTACCGTTATGTCCAACCTGGGGCTGGAGCAATGGTTGACCAGCCAGGGGATTGCCAGCCATCGCACCCCCGTCGGCGATCGCAAGGTGATGGCCAGCCTGCGTCAGCATGATTTAAGCTTTGGGGGCGAACAGTCGGGGCACCTGCTGTTCCCGCAAAAGGCCACCTGCGGCGATGGGTTGCTGGCGGGGTTGCAACTGTTGGCGCTGCTGCTGCGTTGGGACAAGCCGACCAGCGCGCTTAGCCAGCTGTTTCCCCTGCTGCCGCAACGGCAAGCCAGCCTGCCCCTGACCAATCCAGGGGTGCTGAACCAACCAACGGTGGTCAGCGCGATTGCGGCGATGGAGGCGGAATTGGCCGGCCATGGCCGGCTGTTAATCCGGCCATCGGGCACCGAACCGCTGCTGCGCCTGTTGGTGGAGGGTGAAGATGTGGCGCAAGTCAACCGGGTGATTGACCGGTTGACCACGCTGTTGTCATAGGTTGGCTTAAGATTATCGCTGGCTCCTCTAAGACGTCCCGAAAAACTAGCGCCCTACATTTACAGCACCTAATGGTGGCGCTACAAATTCTTCTTGTGGGTAATACTGTGACCGTTCAGGATCAGGTAAAGAAGAAATAACTTGTATACCTTCTTCTAAGTCAATCACACTACCAGCTGAGACATTTACACACCCAAACTCATCATTTACATACCCAAACTCATCTCGTGGAAAACTTTGTGAATGACATTGGCTCGGGGAATTGGTTTCACTCATTTTTCGTCCTTTCAACAATGGTTCGACAGCAAAAAACCGCTTTGGGTTATCCGCTATTTATAGTTTTTGTCTGAAATAAAATTATAAGTCAAGAGATATTTTTGATGAATTGTCCAAGGCGGCATCATCCCATCCACCCGCGCCCCTAACATCACCGCAACCCTAACCATCTCCGCCCTGCACATGGTTCTTAAGCCGTTGGTGGGCATCGTTGATGTTTTTCATCGCATCATCGGGGGCGGCGGGCTTGGCCGAATTGGCAGACGTATTGGCAGACGTATTGGCAGACACTGGAACGGTGGCCTCCCCCCCCGCTGCGGCCACCACATCGGGGTGATATTGCTTAACCAGCTGGCGATAGCGTTGCTTCAGCTGTTGCGCCGAAAACGGATAGGGCAGGTTGAACAGCGCCAACGCGCTTCGCAAATGGCGCGGCGGGGTTATGCCTTGCAGCCTGGCCATGGTGGCCGCATCGGCCGCCGCCCTGCCTTGCCCGCCTGCCTGCCCCGCCCGCCCATCGGCATGCGCCTGAAAAAACTGGGGCGCAAATTCGGTCAGGCCGATTTCGTCCAACAATTGCCGTTCCGAATCGTGCCAGCCGCGAAAGCTTTGACCCGGGCGCCAGGTTGGCCGCCGCCAAGTCATGTCAGCCTTGCGATGCTCCTCCAACAGCTCATCGCCCAGCCCGTCAAAATAGTTCCATTTGGTGTTATAACTTTTGATATGTTCCAGGCAGAACCAACGGTATTGGCGCAGTTGGTGGCGGGATCGCGGCGCGGGATAGTCGCCCGCCGCCGTGCAATCGGGATGTTCACAACCGCGGGCACCCGCCGCCGTGCTATCTCTGGCCTGCCCCTTACCCTGTTTTTGCCCTCGTTTTTGACCAGGCGTCAGGTCATCAAGGCCTTCCAAATCCAACCACGGATTGTGGGCGGAATTACCGCTGGCATTACCATTCGGGTTGCGGGGGCGCACCATTGTCGATTTTCCTTCTGACCTTATCCGATTATAATCGTTTCCATTGGGATGGCTACAGCACGCGTAACGCTTATAGTCATTCCCCTTTAAAATCCTATGATTATAGCGCAAGCTGATGAAGTTTTGACAATTGCCCACCGCCTTTTCTCACCCTAATTGTTTGCGATAAAACCCTATGCCCGATTCCTTAGACCCCCCCCCGCCGCCGCCACCAGCCAGCCGCCAACAGCGAATCCACGCCACCCTGCACGCCGCCTTTGCCCCCAGCCGTTTGGATCTGATCGACGAATCGGCGCAACATGCGGGGCATCACGGGGTTAGGGAGGCTGGCCATGATCAGGGCGAAAGTCATTTTGCCCTCCGCATCGCCGCCGCCAGCCTGCAAAACCTATCCCGCCTGGAACAGCATCGCCGCATCAACCAGGCCGTCGCCGCCGAATTTGCCAGCGGCCTGCACGCCCTGCGCATCACCGTGCTGCGGGATGAAACACCATCTACTACCGTCAATTGTTAGGGAGTATGCGCCGATGGTATCCAGCAAGATTGACCTGAATCCTGATTTTCAACATGCCATCAACCTGATGGAACATGGCCGTCAAAGCCTGTTCATTACGGGTAAGGCGGGCACCGGCAAATCAACCTTGCTGTCCTATTTCTGTGCCAACACGACCAAAGATCCTGTGGTGTTGGCGCCGACGGGGGTAGCCGCCCTGAATGTTAAGGGGCAAACGATTCACAAATTCTTTGGATTCTCCATTGATGTGACACGCGAAAAAATTGAGGAGGGCGAATTTAAGCCCAAAAGCGCCAAGCTTTACAAAAAATTGGCGCTGATTGTTATCGATGAAGTATCGATGTTGCGTGCCGATTTGTTGGACTGCATCGATAGTTTTTTGCGGCTTTATGGCCCCGAAGCTAAGCAGCCTTTTGGTGGGGTCAAGATGATCTTTATTGGCGATCTTTACCAACTGCCCCCCGTGGTTTCGCCCGCTGAGCGGGAAATGTTTTCCACCACCTATCCATCCCCCTATTTTTTCAGCGCCCACGCCCTGCAACAAGTTGATCTGGAACTCATAGAGCTGGAAAAAGTCTATCGCCAAAGGGATCCCGCCTTTGTTGAGCTGTTAAACCGTATTCGCAACAATTCGGTTGAGGATGACGATATCGTTCAGTTAAACCAGCGGCTTCAGCCCGACTACACCGCGCCCGAAAAGGTTTTTACGATTCATCTGACCACCACCAACCAACGGGCGGACGAAATCAACGACACGCATTTGGATGACTTAAAGGGCAGGTTGCATCACGCCTCCGCCGGCATAACGGGCGATTTTGGCAGGGAATATTACCCCACCGCGACCGATTTACGCTTTAAGGCTGGGGCGCAAATCATGATGGTCAGCAATGATCAAAATCGTCGTTGGGTTAATGGCAGCATCGGTGTCATCGAATCCCTGCAAAAAGATGAGGATGGACACCCCTGTCTATCGGTGCGATTGCAGGGGCAGGATGAGGCGGTAACGGTGTATCCCTTTACCTGGGAAATTTACCGCTTTGCTGTTGAGGGGGGCAAGATTGTTTCGCAACCGATGGGCAGCTTTACGCAATTTCCCTTTCGCTTAGCCTGGGCGGTGACCATTCACAAAAGCCAGGGCAAAACCTTTGACCATGTGGTGATTGACCTTGGCCGCGGCACCTTTGTGGCGGGGCAATTGTATGTCGCGCTTAGCCGTTGCACCTCCTTTGAGGGGATTGTGCTGAAAACCCCGATCCGCAAGCAACATATTCGTACCGACTTTCGCATTTACAAATTTCTAACCGGCTTTCATTACCGCAAGTCAGAGGCCGCCCTATCCCTGCAAGATAAGGTGGAATTGATACGCCGCGCCATTACCGAACGCAAAAATCTAAATCTTACTTATCTTAAGGCCAATGATACCAAATCGGAACGGGTGGTTACCCCCATGACCGTTGGTAAGGAGTCTTATAAGGGCGCGGATTATTTGGGCATGAAGGCCTATTGCAACAAACGCCATGAGGAACGGATGTTTCGGGTCGATAGAATCCTGACCATGCAACTGCTGTCCTGACGCGCAACCTGTGAAAGAGTTTTTTCAATGGCGGCAGGGGATGAAAAATTAAAAGGATGCGCCCGCCGCCAAGCTCTGCTAAACTGCCTGCCTGAATTGATGGAGAGGTGGCCGAGTGGTCGATGGCGCACGCCTGGAAAGTGTGTATACCGAAAGGTATCGCGGGTTCGAATCCCGCTCTCTCCGCCAGTTTTCAAATTTAGTCCTGAATTTGACATAAGCTTATTGGCTGTGAAGGCTGTAAAATATAAGACTTTTAGTAATTTTGCGTAAAATGAAGTCGCTGGACATCAGCGCATTGGTGACGGTATATTCGACGGGTTGTGAAATACCGTCAATCAAAATACCGTCATACCGTCATGCCACTAACCGATACCGCCATCCGCGTTGTGAAGCCCGCAGCCAAGCCTTTTAAGCTGGCTGATGAGCGATCCCTCTACCTGCTGATCACGCCCGCGGGCGGCAAACTTTGGCGGATGGATTACCGTTTTGAGGATAAACGCAAAACCCTGGCGCTGGGTTCATACCCCGACGTCAATCTGAAACAGGCACGGGATAGGCGGGATGAGGCGCGGCGGCAGCTGGCCGATGGGATAGACCCCATGTCCAAGCGGCAGGAAGCCAAGGCAACACGGCGGGCGGAGAGTATCAACAATTTTGAGGCGGTGGCGCGGGAATGGTACAAAAAGCAGTGCAGCCGTTGGTCAAAAAGCCATAGCACCGACGTGTTAAGACGGCTTGAGGTCAATTTGTTTAAACCCCTCGGTGGGCGGCCAATTGCTAAGATTGACGCGCCAGAGCTGCTTAAGGCAATTGAGGTGATTGAGAATCGCGGCGCGCATGAACTGGCGCATAGGGTGCTGCAAGTAGCGGGACAGGTGTTTCGCTATGGCATTGTAACCAGCAGGTGCAGCCGCGATCCATCGGCTGACCTTAAGGGGGCGTTGACCCCCGTGCAGAAAACCCACCAGGCCGCCGTTAAGCCAGAGGAAATGGGGGATCTGATCCAGGCCATCAACCGCTATGACCAGGTTGGCACGCTGCAGACAAAACTGGCGTTCAGCTGCTGTGCCTGACCTTTGTCCGCACCAGTGAACTGATTGGCGCGGTGTGGGATGAAATCGATTGGTCGAACGCCCTGTGGATGATCCCCGCCGCCCGCATGAAAATGAAGACTGACCATCATGTGCCGCTGGCCAAGCAAACCATCGCCCTGCTGGAACAGGTGCAGGCAATCGCGGGTGAGTCGCGCTATCTGTTCCCAGGGGTCAACCCGTGCAAAACCATGAGCAATAACACCATGCTGTTTGCGTTGTATCGCCTGGGGTACAAGGGGAAAATGACAGGACACGGGTTCCGCGCCGTGGCCAGCACCATTCTAAACGAACAGGGCTATCGGGCGGACGTTATCGAACGCCAGCTGGCGCATACAGAGCGCAACGCGGTGCGGGCGGCCTATAACCGCGCCGAATACCTGCCAGAGCGGCGCAAAATGATGCAGGATTGGGCGGATTTCGTGGAAAAACTAGGCTAAGGCGCATTCCATCGCAGCAACCGCCCGCCGCAGCCAACCTTTCAGAAAGAACCGCATGTTGGGGTTGTTATCCACCAGCCCTTGATAATAGGCATGACGGGCGGCGGTATAGCGAATAACCGCAATTTCGATGTCGGTGATGGCATTGACGGCATCAAAGGTCTTTTGGCCAAAAATACCGTCAACCTTTGCCCCGACCAGCTGTTGCAGCCGCCTGACCGCTACCGCCACCCCCGCGTTGACCGCAAAGTCGGTCAGCACCAGCGCCCAGGCAAAGGGCAGATTATCGCCCCAGATTTTGTCATAATAATCACGCTGATAAATCGCCGCCGCCTGTTGAATGGTGAGGTTTTTGATGTCCAGGTCGGGATAGCTGCGCTTGCTGATGCCAAACTTGGTTTCACCGCCAGCGTCATTGGGGTTATTCACATAACCGCCCTCTTTTTTCAGAATGAAGCCCACCACCCGTTCAAACTGGCTGGATGGCTGGTATTGGCGTTGGTGGTCGGTAATGGCGGTCATGGGTATTCCTTAGTCAGTGGGTGGGGGCGGCGCGGTGGCGCGGGTAACAAAGTCTTGACAGGCGATCAGCTGCAGGCGGTATTTTTCAGCCTCCGCCGCAAAATCAACTAACCATTCAGCGCGGATAGCATTTGTTGCAGCAGGCTTTTGCTGGATGGCGGCTGCATCACGTCGGCTGGTGGCACTGGCGGTGGTGGGCACACAACGGGGGTTGTGGCGCACCCGCTTAACAGCAGCAAGCTGGTCATTAAGATCAGCCAATTTTTTCTGATAGGCATTGGATACCCCCTGGGTAAGATTTTGCGCGGCCGTGCAGGCCAATTGCATAGCCGATTTGGTGGATTCAAGCGCCTGGCGGTGTTGTTCCTGCAAACGGTCAACCCGCCAGTTGTGCAATCCCAACGCCAACCCCGCGGTTACAAAGGCCACCGCCAGGGCTGGTGCCAGCTGGCGCAGCATCAAAAACCACATCATCCTACCGATGCCTTTTTGATTGCCAGCGGGGGTGGTGGTGAATCTTTAAGCTGACACAACGCACCCAACCTGCAAACCGCCTGGGAATTCTGTTCAATCGACAACAAATGACCGCTGACCAACGCCTGCATGGTTTTTTCGCATGGGAAAAATAGGCTTTTAAGCCAGACCAGCAGCCTGCCCCATGCCTTAGCCATTGCGCTGCTCCAGGATTTTAATCAGGTTGTTAAGGGCGCTGGTGTTGTTGTTGATGGCCAGGGTGCTGTTGATCAAATCGGTTTGCCGATCCTCACCCAACTTGACCATGCGGTTGAACAACACCTTTACCACCATCACCAGAATGATGATGTCCAGCAGCAAAAAACTGGCAAGCGGGCTCGCCTGGCTTACATTGGTTACCAGGGCGGTTGGGTCGATGGGCAACATATCCATGGCTATACCCCATTTGCTGCTTTGTAAGCACGGATGGCGCGTGGCCAGATTCCTGTTGCCGCCAGGCCAAGGCTTAAGACCAGCACCGTTAAGAACATGGCGATGCTGTTGTTGAACAGGGCAATAGCCAGCAGGGCACCCAACAGCCAAAAGGCCAAATCCTGCAGGCTGTCCCGAAAGCTTGGCCAATTACCCCGTGGGCTTTGCAGCAGATCCCAGGTTTCAACCGCCCCCGTCAAAATGGTGTTGATGGTAAACGCCCAAAACCATCCGCCATCCAACAACAGCACCAACCCACCCACGGTTACCCCCAACATGGCATGACCCAGCTGATTGGTGATCCAGCCGTACCAATCCTCACCCTGGTCGTCAGGTGACGACAGGCTAGACGCAACCAAAGCCCAAACATTAACCATTGTTGAAACCACCCCGTGTTAAGAACAGTTGATCCATAACCTCATCAGAAATGCCCAGAACCAGTTGCAACTGCGCGATGACGGGATAATCGCGGCCGACCTGCACCATCGTCACCCAGGTGAACTGGATTTTGTCGCGCTCTCCCGTTGTCATGGTTAGGCCGCCAGCAACTGCCTGGGCGACAGCTGTTGCCAGGGGAGCGGGCAAGTTATAAGGCGCGGCCTGCAACTGCGCGGCTGTGGGCGTTCCCCCCGCCACCGCAGCATCAACAATCTGTTTGAGGGGATAGGGCAATTCCGCCTGTTTTGCCGCAGCCAGAATGCCACCATAGGTCAAGATGCCCAGATTGACCAAGCCCTGCTGAAACTCACCAGATGTTAGAAGCGGGAATACAGGTGGGGGTGGAGTTTGGGCTTGATGAATAGCGTCAGCTTCTTCTTCCGTTATTTCTACACTGCCAGGTGGCAATAGATATTCATACTTTGCGTCATCAAGAAAATGAATTTGATTGTCTGGGGATTTGTAATGAGGCATGATTTTTCCTATCTTCGTTCAGTCCAAAAATGAATTGTTCCGCCGTTCAAAAAAGTAACATTATAAGATTCGCCAGGAGCTACAATAAATGCTGCACAAGCCGCTGAAATTCCTGCACCACCTACAACATTAGACCCTACAGTTATGGCCGTTGCCCCATTAAAACTGCATTTAATTTCTGAAGCATTTGTAGAAGAAACATTAACTCCAACATTAACAAAAATTGGTTTTCCAGTTGTATTATAATATGTTGTTCCTAAAACTCGTGTGACAGTTTGATAACTCTGGCCATTACCAATTCCAGCCATACTAGCCGTTGCAATACCGCCAGCACCTTGAATAAGAGTTGGTGCGGTTGCCCACTGCCCTGCCGTTGCTTGCGTGCTATCAATAAACCCTACAACACGGTAAGGCACGTTGGTGCGTGCTGTCGTCGAGTAAATTGTACTTGCGCTGGTTGCAGATGCGCTAATTGCCGTGGTGGAAATCAAACCCGTTTCATCAAGATTCACACCACCTGCCTGATTAACAACAGCCAATTCAGCCGTCCCTGCGTTGTTTAGGCACAAAAGAACAACACGGGATAAAACTGCATTGGTTGTACCAAGGGTTGCCCCTGCTGGTATCACTAGACTTAGATTGCCCGTGGCATTGATCGTGGTTGGTGCGCCATTAGTCAACGATGCGTTGCGGAAATCTATGCGGGTTGAGTTTAGGCCAACAGTCATCGCGTTGGTGGCAGTAGCTGCGGAAATGCTAAATAAAAGAGGTGCTGATGTTGATTGAATGCTGGCAGGTACAACCCCCTCAATTCGCACGGTGTTGGCGGCGGTGATAACCAGGGTGAACAGGTCGCCCGCGTTAAAGCTGGCCGACACGCCGTTGGGCACGGTGATCCCACCGCCGTTGTTAACGGTGATGTTGCTGCCCGTGACGCGCACCCGAATCCGCCGTCCGATTAAGGCGGCGGGCGCGGTGATGGCGGTCACCGTTACCGCACTGCCCGCCAGGTCGATGTTGTCGGTGGTGTTGGTGATGTCGGTGGTGGCCGCCGCGGTAATGGCGGTGGCGGCGGCGTAGGTGATGGCCTGCTGGTTAGACATGTTGGCCAGCGCGGTGGTGGCCAACAGCTTGGAAGCCGTTCCCCCCCGCACGATGTCCGACACATGGG
>VEQJ01000022.1 GCA_018883285.1 Alphaproteobacteria bacterium | reverse complement strand
GCGGGCACAGGTGCAACGGCGTCTTGGCCAGCTTCCTGGGGCAGAGGCGGATATTGCCAAAGCGTTGCAATTGCAACCGGATGAGCCCGAAATGCTGTTGGAACGGGGGGCGATTGCGGCGGCATTGGGCAACAGCCGGGCGGCGGCAGCCGATTGGCTGGCGGTTAAGGCACGGTTGGCGGCCGATGATCCGCTGGCGCAACAGGCCAAAACCTATCTGGATGCGTTGGGGCAGGCCAAAATCGGGCAAGACAAGGCATCGCCGCCTGCGCCCGCAACCGCTACAGGAGCTGTTGCGACGCCCGTGCCGACGCCCACTAAAGAACCAGCTGCCAAAGAATCCCCTATGGCGCCTTAGGCGAATCGGGCTTTTCAAAGGCCAGGGTGACGGAGCCGACCTCAAAGCCAAATTTGCTGAAACGGGCGCGGTTTAACAGCACCCGATCGTTCATTTGGTACATCCAATCGTCAAAATGGACGGTGACGGGGCGTTCCCCCACCTGGATGGTCAGGTCGTATTGCCAGTTCAGCACATTGCCAAAACGCTTGCCAACCGCCTTGCCAATTACGCCCTCCGCCACCCCTGTATAGGACAAATCGTCCAGCTTGGTAATCCGCCACAACCGCCGCTCTGTAGTGCCATCGCTGTAGGCAAAATGTTCGTCCAGGATGAATTGTTCGCCCTCATAATAGCCATTCATGTCAACGGTAAAGCTTTTGCGCAACTTGCCCCAACGATCCTCAACAATGCCATAGGCCTTGGTCGGCCCCAGAAAATATTCCTCAATTTTTAGGTCGGGGGCATTTTTCCAAGCCACCTCATTCGGTTTGGGGGTGGAACAGGCGGCAAGCAGAAGGTTGATCATGAGCAAAAAGAATCCAAAGTTAAGGGTGGAACGGTTGATTTTGTGCGAGAGACGGGTCATAGGGTACTCATAAAAAGGGCGGAGGCGGGCAAGACGGTGTGGCTATGTTTGTTGATACACCAAATGATGCACATCCAGCTGGCCAGTTTGGAAACCAGCCTCACAATAGCAGAAATAAATCTCCCACAGTTTTAAAAATCGCTCGTCATAGCCGGCGGCGCTGATGGCGGTGCGATTGGCCAAGAAATCCTGGCGCCAACGTTGCAGGGTGCGGGCATAATCCTGGCCAAAAGAATGGCTGGCCACGGGTTGCATCCCCACGGCAGCGGTCAGATTGTCCAGAATGGTCAGGCTGGGCAGCATGCCGCCGGGGAAAATGTGCTTTTGGATGAAATCGACCCGATTGCGATAGCGGGGGAAATCGGCGTGATCGATGGTAATCACCTGCAACCCCGCCAGTCCACCAGGTTTAAGTAATTGGTTCAGTTTGGAAAAATAGACTGGCCAAAAGGATTCGCCGACCGCCTCAAACATTTCGATGGAGGCGATGGCGTCATATTGGCCAACAACATCGCGGTAATCACACAGCCGCACGGTGATGCGATCCTGCAACCCTGCCGACGCAACCCGCTGCACCGCCGCCTGATACTGCGCCTGGCTGATGGTCAGGGCGGTGACGGTAACGTCAAATTCCTGCGCCGCCAGCTCTGCAAAGCCGCCCCAGCCGCAACCAACCTCTAACACTTGTTGCCCTGGTTGCAGCTGCAACGCGCGCGCCAGGGCACGGTATTTTGCCCGTTGCGCCTCAGCCAGCGATTGATCCGGCGACTCAAACAGGGCGGCGGAGTAGGTCATGGTGTCGTCCAGCCACAACCGATAAAAATCATTGCCCAAATCATAATGGGCGGCAATGTTGCGCCGACTACCGCTGCGGCTGTTGCGGCGCAGCCCGTGATGCAGGCGGTTAATCTGGCGCACCCACCATTTGCCCTGCAACGCCTGTGACCAGCTTTGGCGGTTGTGGGATGCCAAGCGCAACAGGGCGGTGATGTCGGGTGATGACCAATCGCCATCGCCGTAAGATTCCAAAAAGCCGACCGCCCCCTCCAACATCAGGCGGCGAATCGGCCGCCAATTGTGGAAATGCAGCTGAGCCGATAGGGAATCAGCACTTTGATGCGAATCCTGCTGATGGCTGGAGGTGCCGATCAACAACGCCGATTCCCCATGCGGAAAGATTAACCGCAATTGACCCGCGGCCAGGGGGGTCAGCGCGGCCAGCAGGCGCCGTTGCCACCAAGTGGTGGGGCGATAGCCGGTTGAGCGCAACCGGCGGTTGTCGTTGGCAATCTTCTGCTGGCGGGCGGGGGCGTGCTGAAAACTAACCAGGGCGCCATGATCGCCAAAATTGGCAAATTCGGATTGGTTTTGGCTGGCAAGCTGATCAGGGGGCAGATGGTTCATGGTGATAATGACGGCAAGGTTGGTGGTGGTTAAGGGGTGGTTAAGGGGTGGTTAAGGGTACGCAGCCGTTAATCCCTGGCGGTGATACAGCTATCAACCCGTCCCGCCTGATGGGGCGGTCGGCGCTTAAAGCCCGCCCCACGCACCCATAATAACAGACCATGCCAGTGAATGGCTAGCCAAACTTGCAGGGTCAGCAGCGGCCAGCGGAAAAAGGCGCGGCGCAAGCAACGGTTGGTGACGGGTTGTGGCTGTTGCAGCTTTAGCAGCGCGGTCAGCAGGTGGCGGGGGCGGTCGGCAGGATCGGTTGTTTTGGCGGTGGGGGCTGTAGTCGATGCCGCCTCATGCCCCTGATATTCCTGAATTAACAGGTTGAATTGGTCGGCTTGCCATCGCACCCGAAATTCATAGCGGGCATCCATGGTAATAAAGAGCGATACGTAAAACAGCTTGTTGCTGCGGTGGCGGGCGGTGCCGCCTGAACCAGCTGAACCAGCTGAACTCTGCGGGTCAATCGCGGCCAGGTAGTGATGCATCTGGCCAAAGGTGTTGCGCACCTCATACAGCAAGGCAATCAGCCGTCCATCCGCATCCTGCAGAAAATACAGCGACAGCGGGTTGAACACATAGCCCAACACGCGCGGAAAGGCCAACAGGGTGACACGGGCAATCGGGGTGGCAATCTGCTGCTCCACCGCTATTCGCCGTACCCAGGCGGCCAGGCTGGCGCAATCGTGACGGTCGGTGGTGGAACCATGATCGCTGGGATAAAAGCCAAAGGGGGCGAAGGCCTGTTGCTTTAGCCAGCGTAGGCGATAGGGCTTGGCCGCCAATTGATCCAAATCGTGCAACAGGTAAAACAGCGGATAACGCAGGCGGTGGCGGAAGGGATGGTGGCGTTGATGCATGACCCACCCGCTTAACAGGCTTGGTTGGCTCCACCAGGGCTGCTGCGCCGTTTTTTGGGCAGGGTTGGGGGTGGTGGCGGGCGTGGGGGTGGTCATCAACGGTTTTCAGCCTGCCAAGGCGCGGTCACCCCCAATTGATTGGCGATGGCCAGGGCGGCGTTCAACCCATCCTCATGAAAGCCATAGCCCGCCCATGCCCCACCAAACCACAGGCGATCCACCCCCTGAATCGTCGGCAACATCGCCTGCGCCGCGATGGCCGCCCTATCCATAATCGGGTGGTGATAGCACCATTGCCCGCGCACCAATTCTGCCCTGGGTGGCACAACCGGGTTCAGGGTGACCAGTACGGGGGGCATGTTCGCGGGGGTGGCCAGATTCTGCAGTCGGTTCATCCAATAGGTGACGCAAACTCCCTCGGCGGTATCGGTGTTGGGGGGGGTCGGCTGTTGTTGATAGGGTGCCAGCACGTTCCAGGCTGCCCAGGCCAGGCGGCGACGGGGCATCAGCCGTGCGTCATGGTGCAAAATGGCCTGATTGGCCTGGGTGCGAAAGGCCGACAACACCGCCTGTTCCCGACCGCTGGGGTTGGTTAGCAGCGGCAAAATCTGCGCGCCATGGACGGCAAAAATGACTTGGTCAAACAGTTCGGGCTTATGGGCGGTGGTAATCTGCACCCCCTGCTCCAGCCGCATCACCCGCTGCACCGGCTGATTCAGGCGCAGGGTCAGGCGGGGGCAATCCGCCAACAGCCGCTGCACATAATTGCGGCTGCCCCCCGTTACCGTCCGCCAAGCTGGCCGATCCCGCAGTTGCAGCAGGCCGTGGTTCAGGCAAAAGCGCATAAAGCTGGGCAGCGGGAAATCCAGGGTGCTGGCGGCTGGCATCGACCAGATGGCGGCGGTCATCGGAATCAGATGGTCGGTCAACAACCGCTGGCCAAAGCCGCGTGCCGCCACATACGCGCCCAACGTCATCTCAGCAAAGCGGGGATCGCTGGCATCTTGGGGCGCCAGCCGATACAGGCGCAACAGATCGCGCAACATGCCCGCATAGCCCGGCTGGCACCAATTGCGCCATTGCCCCAACAGCGCCCGCGGGTGACTGCTGTACTCCAGGCCGCGGCGGGGATTGATGTTGTCCTGCAACGATACCGCAAAGGACATATCGCTGGCCTGGGTCGGTACCTGCAATTGGTTGAACAGGGCGGTGAGGTTGGGATAGGTGCGTTGGTTGTAAACGATAAAGCCGGTATCGACGGGCAGGGTTGATACCGCCTGGCCATCACCCTTTGGCGAGGATGGCAGGGGCAGATCCACGGTATTGGCATGCCCCCCCGCATAGTTGCCAGCCTCAAACAGCGTAACGTCATAGCGATCCCGCAACAGCCAGGCCAGGGAAAGGCCGGTGATGCCCGCGCCGATAATGGCAATCTTAGGGGTTCGGGTGGCGGCGGATGATGGGGACAAGGCGGATTCCTTAATGTTTGTAAGAGCGGCGATGGCAACAGGGGGCAAACCCCGCCAACCGCTAAGTTATCGCAGAATGTTGCCAAAACAAAATGCTTCGCGGCAAAAAACCGCGGCAAAAAACCTTGGTATCCGCAAGTTGGTTGTTTATGCTGGAAACCCTATAGACAAAGACCCGCTTTGCGGTACTTGTTAGGGAGGAAAGAGGGAATCATGTTGACTCGTCAAGGTGAAGAATTTCGCCGCGTGTTTTCGGTGTTGGTGGACAATGAGCCAGGGGTGCTGGCGCGGGTGGTCGGCCTGTTTTCCGCGCGCGGCTTTAACATCGAAACCCTAAATGTGGCGCAGGTCAGCGAGGCCGACAATCTGTCGCGGATCAATATCGTGACCCGTGGCACCCTGACCATTCTGGCGCAGGTTAAGGCGCAGCTGGGTCGTCTGATTCCCGTGCATATGGTCTTGGATCTTGACGATTTGGGGCGGCATGTCGAGCGCGAATTGGCGTTGGTTAAGGTGTTGGGCGTGGGGGATAAGCGGGTGGAGGCTTTGCGGATTGCCGATTTGTTTCGGGCGCGGCTGGTTGACAGCACCACCGAATCCTTTGTGTTCGAAATGACGGGGGCACCCGATAAGCTGGATGCCTTTTTGGATTTGATGCGCCCCCTGGGTCTTAGTGAGGTGTCGCGGACGGGGGTGGCCGCCATCGCCCGCGGTCTTCAGCCGATTTAGGCTGCCCCCACGGTGTTGGAATCTATGGATAGCCCCCCCGCCAGCGACAGGTTGTTGGCCGATCTGCATCGGTTGTTCCCCAAGCTGATTGACCTATCCTTAGGGCGGATGGAGCGGTTGTTGGCCAAGCTGGGCAACCCGCAAAACCACCTGCGCAACGTGGTGCATGTGGCGGGTACCAATGGTAAGGGATCGACGGTGGCGATGATTGCCGCCCTGCTGCAGGCGGGGGGGTATCGCGTGCACCGCTACACCTCACCCCACCTGGTGCGGTTTCATGAGCGCATCAATCTGAACGACGTCGATATTGCTGAGGAGGCTTTGGCGGCCTTGCTGCAACGAATTATCGCGGTGAATGGCGATGACCCCATCACTTTTTTTGAGGTGACGACCGCCGCCGCCCTGTTGGCCTTTGCCGAGACCCCCCATGATGCGGTGGTGTTGGAAACAGGGCTGGGCGGGCGGTTTGACGCCACCAATGTGGTGGCAAGGCCAGCCGTGACCGTCATTACCCCCGTTGATAGGGATCATCAGGAATATTTGGGCGACACCCTGGCGGCGATAGCGGGGGAGAAGGCGGGCATCCTGAAGCCTGGGGTGCCACTGGTGCTGGCGGCGCAGGCTGAGGCGGCGGCGGCGGTGATTCTGGCGCGTGCTGAGGCCTTGCAAGCGCCCGTGTGGATGCAGGGGCGTGATTGGCAGGCGCAATTGCAACCCTCCCCGCCAGCGGCAGGGGGTATGGATACAGGCGGCTTACGCTATCAGGGGGTGACGGGAGGCTGGCAGCAGCTGCCCGCGCCAGCGCTGATGGGCATGCATCAGGCACAAAATGCGGGGGCGGCACTGACCGCGGTGCAGCTGTTACGGGATCTGCCGCTATCCCCCCAGGCTTTGGCGCAGGGCTTAACCCAGGTGCGGTGGCCTGCCCGCCTGCAACCCCTGCATCATGGGGCGGGCGTGCGCGCGCTGCCACCAGGGTGGCGGCTGTATTTGGATGGGGCGCACAACCCGCATGGGGCGGCGGCGCTGGCGGTGCAATTGCAACAATGGCGCCACCCCCGATATCTGGTGATGGGGGTGTTGGCGCGTAAGGATCCCAGCGCGCTGCTAAGGCTGTTGTTGCCCCATGCCGACGCCCTGGTCGCCATTCCGATGCCAGGGTTTGAGGAACAGCAGGTGCCGCCCGCGCAATTGTTACAGCTGGCCAGTCAGTTGGGGTTTGCGGGAAACATGCGGCAAGCTAAGGATCTGCCTCAGGCTGTTCAATTGTTGGCTAAGGGGACGGCCGCAGGAATGGCAGGGGTTCAGGATTCCGCTGCCCCAACCACGCCAGAACCAGCAACGGTGGTGGTGGCGGGATCGCTGTATCTGGCGGGGCATATCCTTAAGGATCATCATTAATCCACCATTATCAGCCCGCCTAATTGCTGGATTTAAAGAAGGCGTTGGTGATGTTGTTGCGGGTGCTTTGTGCCTGGGCAAGGGCGGCCTCTAACGCCTGAAACCGTCGCAACTGCGATTCACGAAAACTGTCCAGGGCGCGGTTCATGTTATCAATGCTTTTTTGGCTAGAGCTGTTGTTGGTGGTCAGGGTGTTGATGGAAGAATCCAGGGTACCGCTGGTTTGTTCCAGATATTTGTTCAGCTGGGTGTTCATCTTGGTGGCCAGCCCGGCGGTATAGGTGGCGGTAAAGCTGCCGCTGGTGTTGGCGACCCCGTTATAGATAAATTCCAACCCCTTGGCCGACCCCTTAACCACCTTAAAGGTGTTGTTGGTGGTCATTTGAATGGCGGTGGTATCGCCGCCAATATCGGCGGTGACCTTACCCGTGGCATCGACGCTGTAGTTAATCGCAACGCTGCCCGATCCCGACATGGTTTTGGCATCAAAGTTAATGGCCTGAAAGGATTGGTTGCTGGCGGTCAGGTTAAAGCTGAACAGCTTGCGAATATCGTCCAAATTGGTGGCCAGGGCGGAATCCAGTTTGGCATTATCCAGGGTCAGCTTGCCAACCGTCAGCGGGTCAACCCCCGTACCACTTTGGACGCGGGAAAATCCAATTTGGCTTAACACCGCAAAGTCCTTGGAAACCCCGGCGGTCGCACTGGTAATCAAGCCCGTTATACCGCTGCGCATCGTGCCAAAGCCTATTTCGCCATATAGGGGGCCAGCGCCAGTTCCAGGAATATCCTCACCATTTTCGTCTTTGGTAGGGGCAAGCCGCCCACCCGTGTTGGGATCGATCAGGGTCTGTTTGTTCACAAACTCTAGCAGATCGTTATAGGCGCTGGCGTAATTGACGATGGCGTTTTTGATGGCTGTGGTATCCTGCCCAACCGTGAAATTGATGGTGGTTTGTGAATCGGCCGATTTCAGATTCAGGGTTAGGCCAGGCAGCAAATCGTTGATGGTATTGCTGGATCGGCTAAGAATATTGCTGGTTACCGCGGTTTGACCCAGGTTTAGCCCGTCGGACAACAAGCTATCCTGCCCCTGCAGCACAATTTGATTGTTTTGGGAGGGATCCTTAGCGCTAAATTTGATCCGCCCCCCCTCTAACGTTGCCTGGGTATTGGTGGTGGCACTGGTGCTGTTAACCGCATCCAAAAATTGCCCAACCGTCATATCGGCATTGACGTTGATGGTGCTGCTGGCCTGCAGGGTGACCCCATCACTAGCGTATTTGCTGATGGTTAGGTTTTCGGTGCCACCCGCAAAATTGTAGCCGCTAAGGGCGCTACCCAGGCTTTGGGTTAGGCCTGTGACGGTGCGGGAATATAGCGGTTGCAGCCCCGTCACGGTGGTGGTGCCTGGGGTGGCCGCAACACTGGTGCTGTAATTGTCTAGGGTGAATTGAGCGTCTTGGGCTTGGCTTAGGGTGCGGCTGGCCACCATGGTGCCGTTGATGCTGGTCGCCAGCCCCAGATTTTGCAGCACGCCATCGCCGTCGGTCATTTTGATGGTGTTGGCCACCCCAGTTTTGTCAGAGCTTAAGACAAGGGTGAAGACCCCAGGGGTAATATTGACGATGCTGGCGGTGACGCCGGTGGCGTTGGTGCCGGTGTTAACCCCGTTGATTTTGTCGCGGATCGAATTCAGGGTATCGTTGGCGGCAACAGTAATGGCCGTGCCATTGATGCTAAAACTGCCCGCCAATCCCAGGGCTGTCGTGCCGCTGGTTTTATCGGCGGCGGCAATTTGGTTGTTGGTGGCACGCTGAACGATTGACATGTTGTGGGTGCCTGTTGCCGCGCTGTTCAGGGCGGTAATCCCCATCATGCTGTCAAAGCTGGGCGCTGTACCGCTGCTGCGGGTGGTGGAACCACTGGCCAATTTGCTTTGGAAAATATCGCTGGATTTATCAAAAGACAATTTGCCGTACAACAGGCTGGCATTATCTTGCAGGGTTTTTAACTTGGCACGCAGATCGTTATAGGCGGTGATCTTTTGGGTGTTGGTATCGATGGTGGTTTGAATCCGATCAATCGGGATTTTTTTGACCTTAACCAACGCATCCACGGCCGATTGGCTGTCAAAGCCCGCCAAATTCTTAACACTGACCTTATTGGTTTTGGGGTCAATGTTAATAGCGCCTGTGTTGATCGCATCCGCGGTTGCCATTTTCCCCTTTCTGCCCCTTTCCTATTGTACGCGATCCAAAGGCGACCCCAAAAGGCCGCCAACGACTTATAGTCATTCCCCTTTAGAAATCTTCAGTGCTGCAAATATCACGATCTCTGCGATACGGTGCTCATGTACGTCCATGTACACTCCGCTCCGTTTCTCGACCTCGTAACATTTTCGCAGGCTGGATATTTCTAAATTGAAACAACTATAAGATTAGCCTGGCCAGCTTAAAGAAGGGTTAAGTGTGCATCCCCCCGAAGCGCTGTTGGCAGAGGGGGGGCAGGGGGCAAGCGGCAGCTTGGCTTATTTCGGTGTCAGCACCATCATCATTTCGGTGCCAGCACCATGATCAGCTGCATCCCCTCCAGCTTGCTGGCGGTTTCAACCTTGGCAACATCGGCCAAATGCTGTTGCACCTTATCGATAATTGCCACCCCGACCTCTTGGTGCATCATTTCACGGCCACGAAAGCGCAGCGAGACCTTAATCTTATCACCCTCCGCCAGAAATTCCCGCATTGCCTTAATTTTGATTTGCAAATCATGCTCACCGATGCGGGGGCGCAGCTTGATTTCCTTAATTTCAATCGTCACCTGTTTTTTCTTGGCTTCAGCCCGCTTTTTCTGCGCCTCATAGCGATATTTGCCATAGTCCAAAATTTTGCAGACGGGGGGTTCCGCCCCTGGCGAGATTTCGACCAAATCCATACCGGCCTCATCCGCCTTGGCCAGGGCGATGCGGGTGGATACCACCCCGACATTTTCGCCGTCACTGCCAATCAACCGCACCTCAGGCGATGTGATTTGTTCGTTAATTCTGACCCCGTCGCTGTTGGCGGGGGGTGTTGGCGGGGTGTTGGCGGGGCGTGGTGGGCGCAAAGGAAGACTCTCTCTGTTAAAGGAATGATGGGGTTAAGGTTAGGGTTAGGGGGTTAGGGTCTGGTTAAGATTGGTATCTTGGGCGACATCCTGAACATCTTGGCGGTTTTGCACCTCCTGCGTCAATCGTGCTAACAGCTGATCCAGGG
>VEQJ01000260.1 GCA_018883285.1 Alphaproteobacteria bacterium | reverse complement strand
GCCTAACGCTGCGGTTGGTGGTGGGTGACGGCGACAATATTAAGATTACTTATGCGGAGGATATTCAACGAATGGAACGCTTGTTGACGCAGGAACAACCCCGCCAGTACCGCATCGGGCAGGGGGTTGATGTCCACGGTTGGGCGCAAGAGGATGAGGCGGCCAGGCCGCTGAAGCTGGGCGGGCTGACCATCCCATCGGCGCGGGGGCTGGCGGGGCATTCGGATGCTGACGTGCTGTTGCACGCCCTGATGGATGCCATTCTGGGCGCCTTAGCCCTGGGCGATATTGGCCAACATTTCCCCTCAGACGATCAACGCTGGGCGGGGGCGGACTCCACCGATTTGCTGGCGTATGTTTTGGATTTGATGGGCAAGCGGGGCGGGCGGTTGGTGAATATTGACCTAACCGTGGTTGGTGAGAGCCCTAAAATTTCCCCGCACCGTCAGGCGTTGCAGGCCAACATTGCCGCGCTAACCCATCTGCCACCAGACGCGGTCAGCGTTAAGGCAACCACCACCGATCGCCTTGGCTTTTTGGGTCGGGGGGAGGGGCTAGCATGTTTGGCCTTAATTGGGTTAACATTGCCGCATGAGTAAGATAAACCTGCGCCGTTTTCGTTTGCCCACGCCGATGGAATGTCGGCTGGTGGCCACCGTCGGCGGGGTGGGGGATCGTAAGCCTGTGCCTGGCACGTTGGGGTCATTGGTGGCGTTGCCGCCCGGCCTGTTGGTACTAGCGCTGCTGGGTTGGCAGGCGTTGGCGGTGTTGGCGATAGGCCTGTTTTTCGTGGGATGGTGGGCGATTAAGCGTTCGCGCGATCAGTTTGCAATGGTGGATGCGCCGCAAATCGTGGTGGATGAGGTGGTGGGGATGTGGATCAGCCTGCTGGTCATCAATCCAACCGTGCCGATTGAAATTGTGATGGCCTTTTTGCTGTTTCGCTATTTTGACTGGGATAAGCCATGGCCAATCAGCGTGGTGCAACGCCGCATGCTGACCCCCCTTGGGGTGATGTTGGACGATGTGTTGGCGGCGGTGCTGACCATTGTATTCCTGGTGGCCTTTACCCCGCTGGTTCATGCCTATTTCGTATAATTTCTCCGCCGCCTTGTTGGCGGATGCTGACAAAGTGGTTCAGGGGTTACGCCGCCGTGGTTGGCGGTTGGCGGTGGCGGAATCGATTACAGGCGGCCTTATCGCGGCGGTGCTGACCGAAGTGGCCGGCGCCTCAGCGGTGTTGAGTCACGGGGTGGTGGTGTATGGCGCGGGGGCAAAAACCAGCCTGCTGGGCATTCCTGAACCGATTTTGGCCAATGGCGGCGTGTATTCTGGCGCGGTGGCGATGATGATGGCAGAGTCGGTGGCCGCAAGGGCATCCCCCCCTTTATCGGCCGTGCCACCGCCCCCTTGCCAGCTAGGCTTGGGCATTACGGGGGTGGCGGGGCCTGGTGATGTGCATTGGGATAACGGCGCCATCACCCCCGCGGGCAGCGTGTGGATTGGCCTTAGCCAGGCTGGCCAAGAGCCACAGTATCAACACCACCGCTTTGAGGGTGATCGTCACGCCGTGCGGCAGCAGGCATTAGGGGCAGCTATTGCCTATCTAAAAACGGTTCTGTAACCGTCAAAAGTAAAAAACCTGCCGATGCCGCAGTCGGGCTGTCACCAATTTGTAACATTTCGCCTTTAGGGTAGGGGGATGTCATCCTGATCAATGTCCGCCCACCACTAAGTCCACTATGCTTACGAACGATGTAGCCCAATTAACCGCGATGGTCAGCCAATTGGGCGGTTTGGTGGAAACACGCTATCGCGCCACCTTAGACGCCTTCCAGTCACGCGATAGTGAGCAGGCCGCCGCCATCCGAATGGGCGATAAAGCCCTGAATACGATGCAGCGGGAGGTGGATCGTTACGCCCTGCAACTGTTGGCGTTGCAGCATCCCTATGCCCTTGAACTGCGTGCTGTTATTGTCGGGGTGCGGATTGCGGGGCTGTTGGAGCAAATTGGCGATCTGTTGGTGGGTATTGCCCGACGGATTGAATCTATCAGCCTGCACCCCAAATTGTCACAGGCGATTGCGATTCCCAATTTGGCGATTGCGGTGCAGGCCAATTTAACCCAAGCCTTGGATGCCTTTAGCCACCTAAGGGGCGATGAAGCCCAACGGCTGTTGGATGCCGATGATGAGATTGATACGCAATATCATGCAATTATGAAACAGATTTTTGCCAAAATGCCTGAGGATGCCAGCCTGCTGCCCGGTTATGTCTATCTAATCCAAATTGCCAAAAACTATGAAAA
>VEQJ01000259.1 GCA_018883285.1 Alphaproteobacteria bacterium | reverse complement strand
CCAAACCTTGTCCGATAAATCATGGCGATGGTGAATCGGCATCTTATCCATAACAAAAACTCCTGCTTAAAAATAACACAACAGGAAACTTATAACATGCTTTTTATCTCGTGACTACACTGTTTAATACCCTGCGGCGATTTTGTTGCGGGCGGCGGTCATGGTGTCCTGTGACAGGCTTTGCGCGGTGTTGCCCCAGGCGATGGCTTCGCGCCCCAACACCAGGGTTTCGGGAAAATGCTCACTGGCCAGATTTAGGTCGTGCAGGACGCAGATAACGGTTCGTTGCTCATCATGCCATTCGCGTATCAACCGCAACAAATCGATCGTGGTGTTGCTGTCCAACGCGTTAAAGGGTTCATCCAGCAGGATAAGGTTGGCCTGTTGCAACAGCAGGCGGGCAAACAGGGCGCGTTGAAACTGGCCGACCGATAGGTTGCTAATCGGCGCGTTGGCATGGTGATCAATGCCCACCGCCGCCATCGCCTGCTGCGCGGCCTGTCGATCGCTTGGCCGCCAGCTTAAAAAGCTGCCCCGGGTGCGCCACAGCCCCATCATCACCATTTCTTGGACACTGATTGGAAAGCTGCGATCAATCTCCGCCTGTTGCGGCAGATAGGCGATATCACGCTGGCCAAGACCATCCAGCAGGATTTGCCCCGATTCAACCGGCAACAGGCCAGCAATCGCCTTAATCAGCGTGCTTTTGCCCGCGCCATTGGGGCCGACCACGGCGGTTAGCGACCCTGTGGCAAATTGACCGCTGACATGGTGCACCGCGGGCTGGCGGCCATAGGCAATGGTGATGTCCTGCAGGGTGACCGCCACGATTTACTGCACCGCCCAAATAACGGCGCCCCATAGGCCGAGCAGCAGTAGGCCTAGCAACGCCAAACGCTGCCAAACCGCGATGGCCAATAAACTAAAGCCAGCCTGTGCCATGGAAACCCTCTCGCTTTTTTGCGAAGTATGTTTTAAAATCCTTAAACGTAATAATAGTTTTAGGCAAGATGATAACCCACCGTGCAACAGGCCACCGCAATGCTGATACCCCACACCATGAATGATTTACGGGACGGCGCCGATTTGATGCCCGCTAATGGTCATGACGGGCAACCAACAGGTCACGGCCAACCGCCTGTGGATCTGTTGACCGCTGGTTGGGCGGAGGTGCAGGCGCGCCTGGGCGAGGTTGCGTTGCCGAAATGGCGGTGGCAACAGGTGCAACAGGCGATCTGGCGGCAGGGGGTTCAGCATATCAGCGATCTGACCACCTGGCCAAAGGCGTTGCGCGCCAAGCTGGCTGAGGTGGCCTTTCTGGCGCGCCCGCAAATCAGCCAGCAGCAGGTGTCGCAGGATGGCACCATCAAATGGCTGCTACGCCTGGCCGATGGGCAGGAGGTGGAGTGTGTGTTTATCCCTGAATCGGATCGCGGCACCCTGTGCGTGTCCAGCCAGGTTGGTTGCACCCTGAACTGCCGTTTTTGCCACACGGGCACGCAAAATTTGGTGCGCAACCTGACCGCGGCAGAAATTTTGGGGCAGGTGTTGTTGGCCAAGGATGTGTTGGGCGATTGGCCAGCCGATCGGCCAGACCGCCGCCTGACCAACATTGTCTTTATGGGCATGGGGGAACCGCTGTACAATTATGATCAGGTGTCGGCCGCCGTGCGCCGCCTGTTGCAGGAGGATGGGTTGAACTTCTCCAAACGGCGCGTCACCCTGTCAACCGCGGGGGTGGTGCCAATGATTGCAAGAGTGGGGGAGGAGTTGGGTATCTCCCTGGCCGTTTCCCTGCACGCCGCCCGCGATGTGGTGCGGGATGAGATTGTGCCGCTGAACCGCAAATACAACATTGCGGAGCTGTTGGCCGCTTGCCGCGCCTATCCCAGCGATCGTTTCCGCCGCATCACCTTTGAGTACGTTATGTTGGATGGGGTTAACGACAGCCTGGAGGATGCCCGCCGCCTGATAGGGCTGCTGCACAAAATTCCAGCCAAAATTAACCTGATACCCTTTAACCCCTGGCCAGGCACCAACTATCGCTGCTCACCGCCAGAGCGGATTGAGGAATTTGCCGATATTCTGTGGGCTGCGGGGCTTTCCGCGCCGATTCGTACCCCCAGGGGTAGTGACATTTTGGCCGCTTGTGGCCAGCTGAAGTCGGCCTCAGAAAAACTGCGGCGCAGTGTTACCAAAAAAGCCGAAATCGAGCAGGTAGCGGAGTAGCTAACTCTAAGCCGCCTTAGCTACCGATGGTCGGTCATTCAGCCAGCGTTCAGCGTCCAGCGCCGCCATGCAGCCCAGTCC